>DASSUA010000327.1:0-14047 GCA_035707525.1 Pseudonocardiaceae bacterium | reverse complement strand
GCGACCGGACCGCCGCCCAGGCGTGGTGCTCGTTCGAGCGGGCGACGGTCGTGACCGTGCCGAGGGGGGTCGAGCTCGACGCCCCGGTCACGGTCACCGTCACCGGGCCCGGCGCCGGCCGCACCGGGTACGGGCACCTGCAGGTGCGCGCGGAGCGGTTCGCCCGCGGGGTCGTCGTGCTGGACTACCGGGGGAGCGGGACCTACGCCGACAACGTCGAGTTCGTGATCGAGGACGGTGCCGCGCTGACCGTGGTCGCCGTGCACGACTGGGCCGACGACGCCGTGCACACCGGCGCCCACCACGTCCGGACCGGCCGCGACGCGCAGCTGCGGCACACGGTCGTTTCGCTCGGCGGCGATCTGGTCAGGGTCACACCGACCGTGAAGCTCGCCGCGCCCGGCGGGGACGTGGAGCTCAACGGCCTGTTCTTCGCCGACGCCGGCCAGCATCTGGAGCACCGGCTGTTCATCGACCACGCGGTGCCGAACTGCCGCTCGCGGGTGACCTACAAGGGCGCCCTGCAGGGTCAGGACGCGCACACCGTTTGGATCGGCGACGTGCTGATCCGCGCCGCGGCCGAGGGCACCGACACGTTCGAGCTCAACCGCAACCTGGTGCTCACCGATGGCGCCCGCGCCGACTCGGTGCCCAACCTCGAGATCGAGACCGGTGAGATCATCGGTGCCGGGCACGCCTCGGCGACCGGCCGCTTCGACGACGAGCAGCTGTTCTACCTGACCTCGCGCGGCATCCCGACGGAGCTGGCCAGGCGGCTGGTGGTGCGGGGGTTCTTCGGCGAGATCCTCGCCAGGATCACCGTCCCGGCCGTCCGTGAGCGCCTCGAAGCCGCGATCGACGTCGAGCTGCGGGCCGTCGGCGCCGCGATCTGACCCGGAACCACCACCAGACCGCTTTCGATAAGGACCAAGGAGACACAGGCAAAGCGATGGCCACCCTCGAGATCAAGGACCTGCACGTCTCGGTGAACACCGAGGACGGGGCCAAGGAGATCCTCGCCGGCGTGAACCTCACCGTCCGGGCCGGCGAGACCCACGCCATGATGGGTCCCAACGGCTCCGGCAAGTCCACCCTGGCGTACTCGATCGCCGGCCACCCCAAGTACGAGGTCACCTCCGGCCAGGTGCTGCTCGACGGCGAGGACGTGCAGTCGATGACCGTCGACGAACGCGCGCGCGCCGGCCTGTTCCTGGCCATGCAGTACCCGGTCGAGGTGCCCGGCGTATCGATGTCGAACTTCCTTCGCACCGCCGCCACCGCGGTCCGGGGCGAGGCACCCAAGCTGCGCACGTGGGTCAAGGAGGTCAAGGAGGCCATGAGCGCCCTTGACATCGACCCGGCCTTCGCCGAGCGCAGTGTCAACGAAGGCTTCTCCGGGGGCGAGAAGAAGCGGCACGAGATCCTCCAGCTGACCCTGCTCCAGCCGAAGATCGCCATCCTGGACGAGACCGACTCCGGGTTGGACGTCGACGCGCTGCGCGTGGTCGCCGACGGCGTCAACGCGTACCGCTCGACCGGCGACGCCGGGGTGCTGCTGATCACCCACTACACCCGGGTGCTGCGGTACATCAAGCCGGATCACGTGCACGTGTTCACGGGCGGCCGGATCGTGGAGTCCGGCGGCCCAGAACTCGCCGAGCAGCTGGAGGAGGAGGGTTACGTCCGCTACACGGGCAGGCAGGAGGCAGCAGCACTGTCATGACAGGTGACCTCGACGTCGGCAAGATCCGAGCAGACTTTCCTATTCTGTCCCGCACGGTGCGGGACGGCAGACGCCTGGTGTACCTGGACTCCGGGGCCACCTCGCAGCGGCCGAGGCAGGTGCTCGACGCTGAGCGTGCGTTCATCGAGCAGCACAACGCCGCCGTGCACCGCGGGGCGCATCAGCTCGCCGAGGAAGCCACCGACGCTTACGAGTCGGCGCGCGCCCGGATCGCCGGATTCGTCGGGGTCCCGCCCAGCGAGGTCGTGTTCACCAAGAACGCCACCGAGGGCATCAACCTGGTCGCCTACGCCATGAGCAACGCGGCCACGTGGGCCCCGGAGTCCGAGCGGTTCCGGCTCGGCCCCGGCGACGAGGTGCTGGTGACCGAGATGGAGCACCACGCGAACCTCGTGCCGTGGCAGCAGCTGTGCGCCCGCACCGGCGCGAAGCTGCGCTGGTTCGGCCTGACCGACGAGGGCCGGCTCGACCTGTCGGAGCTGGACGAGCTGATCAACGAGCGGACCAAGCTGGTCGCCTTCGCTCACCAGTCCAACGTGCTCGGCACGGTCAACCCGGTGACGCTGCTCGCCGAGCGCGCCCGCCGGGTCGGCGCGCTGAGCCTGCTGGACGCGTGCCAATCGGTGCCGCACGGGCCGGTCGACCTGCGCGCGCTCGGCGTCGACTTCGCGGTGTTCTCCGGGCACAAGATGCTCGGCCCGTCCGGCATCGGCGTGCTGTACGGCCGCGGCGAGCTGCTCGCCGCGATGCCGCCGTTCCTCACCGGCGGCTCGGTCATCGAGACCGTGCGGATGGAGGGCTCCACGTTCGCCCCGCCGCCGCAGCGGTTCGAGGCCGGCGTGCCGATGACCTCGCAGGCCGTCGGCCTGGCCGCCGCGGTGGACTACCTGTCGGTCGTCGGCATCGAGCGCGTCCACGCCCACGAGCTGATGCTGACCGAGGCGGCGCTGGAGCGGTTGGGCTCGGTCGGCGGCGTCCGGATCGTGGGGCCGACCAACCTGACCGACCGCGGCGGGGCGGTGTCGTTCGTCATGGACGGCGTGCACGCCCACGACATCGGCCAGGTGCTCGACGACGCCGGCGTGGCCGTGCGGGTCGGCCTGCACTGCGCGCGGCCGGTGCACTGGCGGTTCGGCCTCGCGGCGACCGTGCGCGCGACGTTCTACCTGTACAACACGCTTGAAGAGGTGGACGTCCTGGTCGACGCGGTGCTGGCGGCCAAGCGCTTCTTCGGGGCCGTGTGATGAAGCTGGAGGCGCTGTACCAGGAGATCATCCTGGACCACTACCGCCACCCGCACCGGCACGGGCTGCGTGAGCCGTTCGACGCCGAGGTGCACCACGTCAACCCGGTGTGCGGCGACGAGGTGACGTTGCGGGTGCGCCTGGAGGGCGCCGGGGGAGATCCCGGCGCCGCCGTCGTGACCGACGTGTCCTACGACTCGATCGGCTGCTCGATCAGTCAGGCGGCGACGTCGGTGATGACCGACCTGGTCGTCGACCGGCCGGTCAGAGACGCGCTGTCGACGATGGACAGCTACCTCGAGCTGATCCAGAGCCGCGGCCGGGTCGAGCCCGACGAGGACATCCTCGAGGACGCGGTCGCGTTCGCCGGGGTGGCCAGGTACCCGGCGCGGGTCAAGTGCGCGCTGCTCGGCTGGATGGCGTTCAAGGACGCGGTGGCCCGGGCGGTGCCGTCCACCTCGCCGGCCGAGCCGGCAAATTCGGCACCGCCGGCCGCACAGTCGATAGGAGGAGAAACCCGATGACCGAGTCGCCCGCGCCGTTGGCCGAGCAGCCGAGCCTCGACGACATCGAGGAGGCGATGCGCGACGTCGTCGACCCCGAGCTCGGCATCAACGTCGTCGACCTCGGCCTGCTCTACGACGTGCGCGTGGACGAGTCCAACGTCGCCACCCTGGACATGACGCTGACGTCGGCGGCGTGCCCGCTGACCGACGTCATCGAGGACCAGACGCGGGCGGCGCTGGTCGGCGGCCCGGGCGGCGGCCTGGTCAGCGACGTCAAGATCAACTGGGTGTGGCTGCCGCCGTGGGGGCCGGACAAGATCACCGAGGAGGGCCGCGAGCAGCTGCGCGCGCTCGGCTTCACCGTCTAGTACCCCGATGGGCCATCCGGTCCAGGCCCTTCTGGCCAGGGTCGCGGCCGGCGACCACCCGCCGGCCGACGGCACCGTCACCGTGCTGCCGCCACCCGACGAGCGCTCACACGGGGTGCTCGCCTTCACCGCCCACCACGTCGTCATCGCCGACGTGACGCCCGAGTGGGTGCGGGAACGGCTGCCGCCCGGCGACCTGTCCGCCCCGCTCAACCCGCCGTTCCTGGCCGCCCTGGAGCAGGCCACCGGCCGCTCGGTCAACAACGTCGACGCGGTGCTCGTCACGCGCGCCGAACCCGGGCGGCCGGCGGCCGAGCTGCGGGCGGCGGCGGCCCGCAACCATGCCAGGGTCGCCCGCGCCGACCGCTACCGCACCGACGTGCGGGTCTGGACGTGCGAGGGCGGGATCGTGCTGCTCGGCCGGGGCCTCGCGGGCCGCTGGGAGGTGGCCGTCGAGGTCGACCCGCAGATCCGCGGGCGGGGCCTGGGCCGCCGGCTGTTCACCGCCGCGCGGTACCTGCTCGCCGACCTCGCCGAACCGTCCGAGCCGTTGTGGGCCCAGGTCGCACCCGGCAACGTCGCCTCCGTCCGCGCCCTCCTCGACGCCGGCTACCGCCCAGCCGCGGCCGAGGCACTGCTGGTCCGCCGCCCACCCCCGGAATGATCAACTTTGGCCGCCTGGCAGGCGTATGTTGATCCGCTGTGGACGTTGGACAGTTGCACGAGCGTTGTGTCGACGAGTTCCTGCACCGGCTGCGCCGGGTCCGTGACGACCAGTGGGGCCGGCCGACGCCCTGCCGGGACTGGACGGTGCGCGACCTGGTCAACCATATGGTGAACGAGGAGCTTTGGACGGTGCCCCTGATGGCGGGGCAGCGGATAGCCGACGTCGGCGACCGGTTCGACGGCGATGTGCTGGGCACCGACCCGGCCGGCAGCGCGGAGCGGGCCGCCAGGCAGGCCCAGGCGGCGGCGCTCGAACCCGTCCGCGTCGACCGCACCGTGCACCTGTCGTTCGGGGACGTGCCGGCTTCCGAGTACGCGATGCAGCTCAGCGCCGACCACCTGATCCACGGCTGGGACCTGGCCGTCTCGACGGGGACCGGGGAGCGGCTGCCCGCCGAGCTGGTCGAGGCCCTGGTGGAGTGGTTCGCCGAGCGCGAGACCCCGTACCGGCAGAGCGGGGCGATCGGCGAGCGGCCGCCCGCCGACGACCGCGGCGACCCGCAGCGGCGGCTGCTGATCGCGTTCGGCCGGGACCCGGACTGGGCGCCACGGGGACAGGCGTGAGCGCCGCCGACGTCGACGTGCTCACCGATGCCCAGACCGCCTCGCCGCTGGAGGTGCTGGCCGGTCGTTCGAGCACGCTGCGGTCGGACGCGCTCGTGCCCTGACCCGGGGCCGGCCCCGGCCGCCAGCTCGCCTACCCTCGGCCCGGTGAGCTCGGCCCACCCGCACGTCGAGGCCGGCGGCGGGCAGCACGGCGGTCGCGACGCGCTGTCGGCGATCGCCGACGCGGTGCTCGGTGCCGGCCCGCACGTGACCATCGACCTGCTCGACCTGCTGGAGCGGCCGGTGGCCGAACCGGTGGACGTGGTCCGCGCCGGCGACGATCTGCTGCCCAGGCTGGCCCACCAGCGGGTGCTGCGGCTCGCCCTGACCCGCGCCGCCCGGGCGCTTCGGCCGGGCGGGCTGCTGCTGGCGCCGGTGCCCGAGCTGGACCGGTTGCGCGGGCTGCGTCCGGCGGGACCGCCGCCGCGGGTGGTCGGCCACGGCGAGGACCGAAAGGTCACCGTCCAGCTCTGGGAGTGGTCCGAGGACGGCCGCTCGTATGCCTTTGACGTCGTGCAGCTGGCTCGCGGCCCGGTCGGCTGGGAGGTGTCCCGGTCGGTGTCGACCACCCACCAGGTGCTCACCGCGGAGGAGATCGACCGTGCGCTGACCGCGGCGGGTTTCGCCGGCAGGCAGCGGCTCGCGCCGGTCGAGACCGGGCACCCGCTGCCGGTGTACGTCGCGGTCGCGTGCGGCCGATGAGGGGATGCGGTTGAGGACGGTCATGGTCGAACCGTCGCGCGTGGCCGGCTGGTTCGAGCGGTTCGCCGGCGCGCACGGCGGGGCGCGGCGCACCACGGTGGAGCCGCGGCGGGTGACGGTGCACGCGGTGGACGGCGCCACCGCGTCGGTCGACGTGCCGTTCGAGCCTCTCGCCGGCGAGCCGGCCGAGCACGAGGGCGTGCAGGTCGACGAGCTCGTCGCGCACCTGGACCGGCCGCGGCGGGTCGCGCTGCTGCTGGTGAGGCTCGGCGGCTACAGCGTCGGGGTCGCGCTGGGGGACCGGATCCAGCTGTCCTCGACCGACCGGCGCCTGGTGCACGCCAGGCACCGCGCTGGCGGCTCGTCGGCCAACCGCTTCCGGCGCCGCCGTGACGGGCAGGCCAGGGTCGCCCTGCAGGCCGCCGCCGACGCCGCCGCCCGCGTGCTGCTGCCGGAGCTGCCCGAGGTGGACGCCGTCGTGCTCGGCGGCGACCGGCAGGCGCTCGCGCAGCTTCGCGAGGACCGGCGGCTGGCCCCGCTGTTCGAGCGCGCCGAGCCGGCCGTGCTCGACGTCCCGGAGCCGCGCTACGCGGTGCTCGAGGAGGCCGCCAAACGCGCCCGCTGCGCCCGCATCGTGGTCACCGACCCGGCCTAGCGGCGCTCAGCCCAGGGTGCCGGTCGCCAGCAGGCCGCCGTCGACCCGCACGGTCTCGCCGGTGATCCAGCTGGCGTCGTCGGAGACCAGGAACGCCACGAGCTTGGCGACGTCGCCGGTGCGGCCGAGGCGCTTCATCGGGTACTGCGCGCTCGCCTCGTCCTCCCGCCCGGTGTAGAGCGCCGTGGCGAACCGGGTCTTGACCACGGCCGGCGCGACCGCGTTGACCCGAACCTTGGGGCCGAGCTGCCAGGCCAGCTCCTCGGTGAGCCGGATCAGCGCGGCCTTCGAGGCGCCGTAGGCGGCGATGACACCGGTCGACCGGAGCCCGCCGACCGACGCGATATTGATCACGGCGCCGCCGCGCTCGGCCATCCAGGCCCGCCACGCCAGCTGCACGAAGCCGAGCGCCGCGACGACGTTGACGTCGAAGATCTTGCGGACGGCGCCGAGATCGGCGCTCATCAGATCGCCGTAGACCGGGTTGATCCCGGTGTTGTTGACCAGGATGTCGAGCCGGCCGAACGCCTCCATGGTGGCCGCTACGGCCCGTTCGCGGTCCTCGTCGTGCCCGGAGTTCGCGGCGACCCCGAGCACGCGCTTCTCCCCGTCGGGCATGGTCATGGCGAGTTGGCGCACCGCCGTCTCCAGCTCGTCCGGCTTGCGCGCGGTGATCGTCACCGACGCCCCGCCGGCCAGCAGCTCGGCGGCGATCGCGTGGCCGATTCCGCGGCTGGCCCCGGTGATCAGCGCCGCCCGGCCGGTGAAGTCCGTGCTCATGCTGCCGGACCCTACCTAGGCTCTGACCGATGGAATCGACACACCACCCCACCCCGGATGCGCAAACCCCCGACGTTGACTTCGGCGCGCACGCGCACGAGCTGGAGGCGGGCGACCTGCTGTGGTCGCCGGTGACCGAGCAGGTCGCGGGCGAGCTGCCGGTGCGGCCCGGCGACGTGGTCGCCGACATCGGCTGCGGCACCGGCGGGATGGCGCTGCGGCTGGCGCACCGGGTCGGGCCCGGTGGCCGGGTGCTCGCCGTCGACCGGGAGCCGGTGCTGCTGGCCAGGGTGCGCGAGCGGGCCGACGCGGCGGGGCTCGGCGACCGGGTCGTAACGGTGCGCGCCGAGGTCGAGGAGCTGCCGTCGGCGCTGCCGGAGCCGGTCGCGCTGGTCTGGGCCGGTCACGTCGTGCACCACAGCGGCGACCAGGCGGCGGCGGTATCCCGGCTGGCGGCGGCGCTCGCACCGGGCGGCTGGCTCGCCCTGGCCGAGGGCAGCCCGCCGCCACAGAAGCTGCCGTGGGACGTCGGGGTCGGCCGGCCCGGCCTCGAGGTGCGGCTGAACGCCGCGCAGGCCGAGTGGTTCGCCGCGATGCGCGCGGGCCTGCCCGGCTCGGTGCGGGACCCCCGGGGGTGGCCGGCGCTGCTCGCCTCGGCCGGCCTGGTCGACGTCGCCGCGCGCGGCTGGCTGCTGCACCAACCGGCGCCGCTGGCCGGCCCGCAGCTGGCCGCGGTGCTGCACGGGCTCGTCGGCCGGGTCGAGCGGGCGGCGCCCTGGCTGGCGCCAGACGACCGGGAGAGCTGGGCCATCCTGCTCGATGAGCGGGATCGGCGCTGGTTGGGGCATCGCCGGGACCTCGAGCTGATCGCCGTGGAGATCGTCCATCTCGGTCGTCGAGCCGGGGAGCGGTAAAGCGCTGGCGCCAGGCAGGTACGCTGAGTCCGTGGTCCGCACGAGCTGAGGTGCCCGCGAGCCTGTCGGCGACAGCCGATGGGCCGCCCTCTGCTGCCCTCGACTGACCACCACTGGCGGAGATTGCCTTGATCACAGCTTCCGAACTGGAGCTACGCGCCGGCTCGCGCGTCCTGCTCGCCGGCGCCACCCTGCGAGTGCAGCCCGGCGACCGGATCGGCCTCGTCGGCCGCAACGGGGCCGGCAAGACCACCACGCTGCGCGTGCTCGCCGGCGAGGCGCTGCCCTACGCCGGCACCGTGCAGCGCGTCGGCGAGACCGGCTACCTGCCGCAGGACCCGCGCGAGGGCGATCTGTCGATGCTGGCCAAGGACCGGGTGCTGTCCGCGCGCGGCCTCGACGAGCTGCTGCGCGAGATGGAGAAGGCGCAGGCGCTGCTCGCCGAGCTCGTCGACGATACCGAGCGGGACGCGGCCGTCCGCCGTTACGGCCGGCTGGAGGAGCGGTTCTCGGCGCTGGGCGGCTACGCGGCGGAGAGCGAGGCCGCGCGCATCTGCGCGAACCTCGGCCTGCCGGACCGGGCGCTCGGCCAGCGGCTCGACACGCTCTCCGGTGGCCAGCGGCGCCGCGTGGAGCTGGCCAGGCTGCTGTTCGCCGCCGCCGAGCACGGCGCGAGCGGCCGGTCCGACACGACGCTGCTGCTCGACGAGCCGACCAACCACCTCGACGCCGACTCGGTCACGTGGCTGCGCTCGTTCCTGTCGGGCCACGACGGCGGCCTCGTGGTGATCAGCCACGACGTGGAACTGCTCGCCGCCGTGGTCAACAAGGTCTGGGTGCTCGACGCCGTCCGCAGCGAGCTCGACGTCTACAACATGGGCTGGGACCGCTACCAGCAGGCACGGGCCACCGACGAGCGGCGGCGGCGCCGCGAGCGGGCCAACGCCGAGAAGAAGGCGACGGCGCTGATGGCCCAGGCCGACCGGATGCGGGCCAAGGCGACCAAGGCGGTGGCCGCCAAGAACATGGCCAGGCGAGCGGAGCGACTGCTGGCCGGCACGTCCGACGACCCGTTGCGGGACAAGGTCGCCAGGATCCGGTTCCCGGACCCGGTGCCGTGCGGCAAGGTGCCGCTGTCGGCGAGGTCGTTGAGCAAGTCCTACGGCTCGCTGGAGGTCTTCTCCGGCGTCGACCTGGCCGTCGACCGCGGCAGCCGGGTCGTCGTGCTCGGCCTCAACGGCGCCGGCAAGACGACCCTGCTGCGGCTGCTCGGCGGGTCCGAGACGCCGGACACCGGCGCCGTCGAGCCGGGTCACGGCCTGCGGGTCGGTTACTACGCGCAAGAACACGAGACCATCGACACCGAGGCCACGGTGTGGGCGAATGCCCGCCATCAGGCCCCCGACCTGGGCGAACAGCAGCTGCGGAACCTGCTCGGCGCGTTCCTGTTCAGCGGCGAGCAGCTCGACCAACCCGCCGGCACGCTCTCCGGCGGCGAGAAGACGAGACTGGCCCTGGCGTGCCTGGTCTGCTCCGCCGCAAACGTGCTGCTGCTCGACGAACCGACCAACAATCTGGACCCGGCGAGCCGCGAACGAGTACTTCAAGCCTTGCGCGATTACCAAGGGGCAGTGGTGCTCGTGACTCACGATCCGGGAGCGGTCCGGGCTCTTAGACCCGAACGGGTGATCGTGTTGCCGGATGGCACAGAAGATCACTGGTCAGATGATTACCTGGAGTTGGTCCAACTCGCGTGAGCGTAAGATCCACTGGTCCAAGCGGACGAAGCGCCTACCGTTCGTCGCGTGCAGGCTTGATCTCGGCGCATCTCGTGAGACGATGCTGTGATCATCCATCACGTCGAGTCACCAACGGGAGTCGGCGTTTTACTTGTTACGAATCGGAGGGCGGGACGACGTGGCCGACCTTAAGAAGGGCATGCGGATCACTGGTACCGCGCGCGACAAACTGGCGGCAGACCTGAAGAAGAAGTACGAGAAGGGCGCGAGTATCCGGGCGCTAGCCGAATCCACCGGCCGTTCGTACGGGTTCGTGCACCGGGTTCTGAGCGAATCGGGTGTCACACTGCGCGGCCGGGGCGGAGCCACGCGTACCAAGAAGAAGTAGTCACAACGCGCCGGGCTCCACCTCCTGCGAGGCGGGTACCCGGCGTGCCGGCGCGGCGGACCGAAGCGCGACAGCGGCTCCGGCCAGCGCGACCGGATACAGCAGGTAACCAAACCGGGTGGCCGGCATCAGCAGCATCGCCACCAGCAGCGCGACCGCGGCCCGCGCCGCGGCCTGTGCGCCGTCGCGCGGCGGACGCCGGACCAACCACACCATGATCGCCAGTGCGGCCACGGCCAGCAGGGCCAGCGCCATCGCCCGGCCGGCCGGGCCGAACTGCGCGATCAGGTGACCGGGCAGCGGGCTCGCGGCCGGCGATTCGACGCCGGTGAGTCCGGCCGGGAACCGCAGCACGTGCTCAACCAGCTGGTCGGGGCCGGCCAACGCCACCGGCAGCACGACGGCGCTCGCCACCGCCAGCGCGACCGCGGCGAACAGCCCGGCCACCCGCCGGCCGGCCCCGACCAGCAGGTACACCGCCAGCACCACCAGCACCGGTGCCGCGGTCAGCTTCATGCCCAACGCCAGACCACCGGCCACGCCGGCGGCCAGCGGGCGGCCGGCGTGCGCCAGGGCCAGCGCCAGCAGCAGCAGCGCGAGCACCGGCAGGTCGTCGCCGCCGGTCGCCAGGGTCAGCGTGGTCGCCGGCAGCACCGCGACCAGCTGAACGGCGCGCACCGGCGGGTGCGGCCGCGCTGAGCTTTCGAGCGCGCTGTTGCTGGGTGCGCGGCCGGGCGCGCGCACGCGCAGGGTGGCCACGGCGGCGACCACCAGCACGGCCGAGGCCACCGCGAACGCCACCCTGGCGTCGGTCAGCACGTTCGCCCCGGCCAGGGCGCGGGGCAACCCGAACACCGACATGCCGGGCAGGTACGGCGTGTAGTCCTCGAAGTGCGGCGCCCGGCCGAGGGCGGTCAGGTCGGCATACGGCGTGCCGTGCTCCAGCAGCAGGCTCGCCGAGCGCTCGACGACCACCACCTCCGGCTGCGCGCTCCACGGCACGCCGGCGGCGCGCTGCACCAGCAGCACGGCCAGCGGCAGCAGGCCGGTCAGGGTGAACACCGCGGCGGCCAGCGGCATCCGCAGCCGGTCGGCGACCAGCAGGCTGGCGATCGCGCCGGCGGCGTAGCCGGCCGCGGCGACCACCCCCCACAGCCGGTGGCCGTGGTAGCCGGTGGCCGCGGCGAGCCCGAGCCCGAGCGCGGCCGACCCGGCGTACAGCAGCGCGTCCCCCCCGCGGCCGGCCAGGCGATCAAGCACTCCGCGAACCCTAGCGGTGCGGCGGGCCTCGCCACAGGATTCGGCTGTGGCCGCTAATCGACTGTGGCCGCTAATCGACTGTGGCCGCCAATCGACTGTGGCCGCCGGGAAGTAACCCGCCCGTTTCGGCGTTACTTCGGCCGTGGACGGCAGTTGGATGTTCATGCGCGGCGCGATGAACCGCCGCGATACTCCTCGCTCGGTGGCCAGGGGAACGCTGCGGCGGGTGGCCCGCTTCGCCCGCCCGCACTGGCGCTCGCTCGGCGTGTTCCTCGTGCTCACGGTGGTTTCGGCGGGGCTGGCGGTGGCCAGCCCGGTGCTCGCCGGCCGGGTGGTCGACGCGATCGTGCGCGGTTCGGCCGGGTCGGTCGTGGTGACGCTGGCGCTGCTGATCGCCGCCATCGCGGTCGCCGACGCCGTGCTCGGGCTGGTCGAGCGGTGGTACTCGGCGCGCATCGGGGAGGGGTTGATCTACGACCTGCGCCGCGAGGTGTTCGGGCACGTGCAGCGCATGCCGATCGCGTTCTTCCTGCGAACGCGCACCGGCGCCCTGGTGAGCCGGCTCAACAACGACGTCATCGGCGCCCAGCGGGCGTTCACCTCGACGCTGTCCGGCCTGGTCACCAACAGCATCCAGCTGGTGCTCACGCTCGTGGTCATGCTCACGCTGTCCTGGCAGGTCACCACGCTCGCGTTGCTGCTGTTGCCGGTGTTCGTGCTGCCGGCGCGACGGATGGGCAACCGGATGGCCGACCTGGCGCACCAGACCTCGACGCTCAACGCGGCGATGACCACGCAGATGACCGAGCGGTTCTCGGCGCCAGGCGCCACGCTGGTCAAGCTGTTCGGCCGGCCGGAGGCCGAGATCGCCGAGTTCGGCGACCGGGCGGCCGGCGTGCGCGACATCGGCATTCGCACCGCGATGCTGCTGCGGGTCTTCATGACCGCGCTGACCCTGGTGTCGTCGCTCGCGCTGGCGCTGGTGTACGGCCTTGGCGGCCTGCTGGCGCTGCGCGGGCAGCTCGACGCCGGCACCGTGGTCACGCTCGCGCTGCTGATCACCAGGTTGTACTCGCCGCTGACCGCGCTGGCCAACGCCAGGGTCGACGTGATGACCGCGCTGGTGTCGTTCGAGCGCGTGTTCGAGGTGCTCGACCTGCCGCCCATGATCACCCAGCGGTCCGGCGCGCGGGCGGTGCCGCCGGGTGGCGTGAGCGTCGAGTTCGACGACGTGCGGTTCGCCTACCCGTCGGCGGAGCAGGTCTCGCTCGCGTCCCTGGAGGAGGTCGCCGTGCTCGACGCGCGCGGCGGCGAGGAGGTCCTGCACGGCGTGACGTTCCGCGCCGAAGCCGGCCAGCTGATCGCGCTCGTCGGCTCGTCGGGGGCGGGCAAGTCGACGATCGCCTCGCTCGTGCCCAGGCTCTACGACGTCGGCACCGGCGCGGTCCGGCTCTCCGGCGTGGACGTGCGTGACCTGACGTTCGACTCGCTGCGCGACACGGTAGGCGTGGTCACCCAGGACGGGCACCTGTTCCACGACACGATCCGCGGCAACCTGCGCTACGCGCGGCCGGATGCGACCGACGAACAGCTGTGGGACGCGCTTGCCCGTGCCCGGCTGGAGCACCTGGTGGCCTCGCTGCCCGATGGGCTGGACACCGTGGTCGGCGAGCGCGGCTACCGGCTCTCCGGCGGTGAGCGGCAGCGGTTGACGATCGCCCGGCTGCTGTTGGCCCGGCCGCGCGTTGTCGTGCTGGACGAGGCGACCGCGCACCTGGACTCCGAGTCCGAGGCCGCCGTGCAGGCCGCGCTCACCGAGGCGCTCGCCGACCGGACGGCCCTGGTCATCGCCCACCGGCTGTCCACCATCCGCGCCGCCGACCAGATCCTGGTGCTGGAGCAGGGCCGCATCGTCGAGCGCGGCACGCACGCCGAGCTGCTCGCCGCCGACGGCCGCTACGCCGAGCTGTACCGCACCCAGTTCGCCGATTCGCCGGTGGCCGCCTGACGGACCCGCCGCTCGGGCGCCCGCGAATCGCGCGGGGCACCCGAGTGGCGGCCGGGCCGGCTAGATCGTTGACCGGGAATTCGTCGCTGGTCGGTGGTCGTAGGCGATGGGCGGCCTGGCCCTCGATGGCGTGTTTCCAGTGCCCGGAATGATGCGATCTTCTAACGCTACGTCGAATGCGATCAGAAGGGTGTCCAGATCGGCGTCCACGCGGCCTTCACGGTCGACGGTGGGTAGCAACACCGACTGGGTGTGACTGTTCTGGGGGGACCGTCCTCACTCATCACCGTCAGTGACCTGGCCAGGCCATCGGCGTCGTTGGACAGTGATGATCACGAGGTTGTCGCCTTTCTTGATCGATTCGTAGGGGCGATAACTTCGTGATCATCAACCATCACGCCACACCG
>DASSUA010000326.1:0-2110 GCA_035707525.1 Pseudonocardiaceae bacterium | reverse complement strand
GGTGTGAACCGGTTTCGGCGCCCCGGGCCATACGGGCCGGTCAGGGGGCCGGTGAGACACTGCCGAACTCGACGCGCACGCCGAGCAGGCGCACCGGGCCGCGGTCGGTGAACCGGTCGACCAGTTCGAGTG
This sequence comes from Pseudonocardiaceae bacterium, assembly GCA_035707525.1. Lineage (GTDB taxonomy): Bacteria > Actinomycetota > Actinomycetes > Mycobacteriales > Pseudonocardiaceae > DASSUA01. The sequence goes on along the minus strand of DASSUA010000326.1, from coordinate 1,978 downwards.
CGGCCTGCTCGATCGGTTCCGTGGCCGTCGTCGGCTCGGGCAGGGTGAGGCTTCGGGTGTGGGTGAAGAACGGCGCGAAGCGGACCTTGACGCCGACCCGCACGGCCGGGCGGCCCTCCTCGGCGATGTCGGCGACGACCCGGCGGGCGAGCACGGCCACCTCGTGGCGGACGTCGGCCCAGTCGGTGATGTTGTGCTGGAAGGTGGTCTCCCGGCCGTGGCCGCGGGCCACCCAAGGGGAGGCGGACACGGTCGTGCTGCCGGCGCCGCGGCCGAGTTGCACGTACCACGGGCCCATCGTCGGGCCGAGGCGCTCGGCCAGCATGGCCGGGTCGGCGGAGGCGAGCTGGACGACCGTGTCGAGGCCGAGTTCGGCGAGCTTGCGGGCGGTCTTGCGGCCGATGCCCCAAAGCGCCTCGGTCGGCCGGTCGCCCATGACCTCGTACCAGTTCTGCTTGGTGAGCCGGTACACGCCGGCCGGTTTGGCGAAGCCGGTGGCCAGCTTGGCGCGCAGCTTGTTGTCGCCGATTCCGATCGAGCAGGACAGCTCGGTGGCCTCGGCGACGGCCCGCTGCACGTGGCGGGCCAGCCGCTCCGGGTCGGCGCTGCGCACGCCGAGAAAGGCCTCGTCCCAGCCCATCACCTCGACGACGACCCCGGGGAGCTCCCGCAGCGTCGTCATGACCCGCTCGGAGGCCTCGTCATAGGCCGCCGGGTCGCTCGGCAGCAGGATCGCCTCCGGGCAGCGCCGGGCCGCGGTGCGCAGCGGCATGCCCGAGTTCACGCCGAACTCGCGGGCCTCGTAGGAGGCGGTGGCGACCACGGCGCGCTCGGTGGGGTCGCCCCGGCCGCCGACGATGACCGGCCGGCCGCGCAGCTCGGGCCGGCGCAGCACCTCGACGGCGGCGATGAACTGGTCCAGGTCGACGTGCAGGATCCAGGGCCGGGCGTCAGTCGAAGTCGCCGGCGGCATGGCGCACCTTGGTCAGCAGCCCGGTGAGCTGGCCCAGCTCGGCGGGTGAGAGCCCGACCAGGCCGAAGTCGGCCTCGGTGACGGCCTTGGTCGCCAGCTTGAGCCTGGCCCGGCCGTCGTCGGTGATCGCCACGAGGGTGGTGCGGCCGTCGGTGGGGTGCGGGGTGCGGCGCACGAGCCCGTCCGCCTCCAGCCGGTCGACGATGTTGGTCACGCTCGTCGGGTGCAGCTGCAGCCGCTCGCCCATGACGCGCATCGGCAGGCTGCCGCGCCGGGAGAAGGTCAGCAGCACGAGCGCCTCGTACCGGGCGAAGGTCAGCCCCAGCGGCTTGAGCGCGGGGTCGACCGCGGCGAGCACGATCTGGTGCACGCGCATCACGCTGGTCACCGCGGCCATCGCGTCCGGCGGCCCGATGCGTTCGGCCCACAGCTGCGCGGCCCGGGCTATCGGGTCGAACGGCAGCGGAGCTCTGGCGGCCACGTGCGGTGACGCTATCAGCCGCTATCGGCAGCGTTCGGCTGCCAGACTGATCAGATGCTCGTGGCATTCAGCGTCGCCCCGTCCGGCGGGGCCACCGACAGCGTCAGCGAGGCCGTCGCGCAGGCCGTCCGGGTGGTGCGCGAGTCGGGCCTGCCCAACGAGACCAACGCGATGTTCACCAACATCGAGGGCGATTGGGACGAGGTGATGGCCGTGGTCAAGCGCGCGGTCGACGCCGTCGCCGCAGCCTCCCCCAGGGTGAGCCTCGTGCTCAAGGCCGACATCCGGCCGGGCCACGCCGGCATGCTCACCGCGAAGGTCCGCAGCGTCGAGGAAAGGCTGTAGCGGCTAGATCAACAGGGGCAGTTCCCAGGGCAACGCCGAGTCCGCAGTCAGTGACGGTCCGCGATATCCCGTTACGGCTGGTAGGTGGTTCGCCGGATGGAGCGCCCGCTTGGCAAGGCGGCGTCCAGGAGTGGGCGTGGTCAGTTCTTGATCGGCGAAAGTGATACGTAACCATGCAG
>DASSUA010000325.1:0-5934 GCA_035707525.1 Pseudonocardiaceae bacterium | reverse complement strand
CGGGTAACCGGCGCGGCTCGACGGCCCATGATCGTCGTTTCGGTGCCGGCAACCGCGCTGAGCGCGGCTCACCGCACCGAAACAGCGATCAACGCTCCAACCGAACCCCAACGCCGACCATGGACACCTTCACCACAAGATCACGCACCTACCACCACACGTGTCGCCACCTGCACCGAAATACCGGTCAACGATCTAGCGGAGGCAGCTGATGAGGGTCCTCGGGATACCACTTGCGGTGATCATGCTCGTCGGGCTCGGCTCGGCCCCGCCGGCGCAGGCGGTGACCGTGCCGCCGGCGCTGGAGATCGCCGAGGACTTCCCGGACCCGGACGTGGTCAACGTCGGCGGCACCTGGTGCTCACCTACACCGCGTGGCACGCGGCCTCCGGCCGGCAGTGCATCGGGGTCGCCACCTCGACCTCGCCACTCGGGCCGTTCGTGCCGCGGCTGGGCCGGCCGCTGATCTGCCCGACGAGCATGGGCGGCGCGATCGACGCGGCCACCTACATCGAGAACGGCGTGCGCTACCTGCTCTACAAGAACGACGGCAACGCCGTCGGCCAGGACACCTGGCTGTGGTTGCAGCGCGTCACGACCGACGGGCTGGGGCTGATCGGTTCGCCGGTGCGGCTGATCCGCCAGGACCGCCCGGAGGAGGGCGGGCTCATCGAGGCCCCGGTGCTGGTCCGCGGCAGCCGTGTGCGCTACGAGGCCGAGCGCGGCCGGCTCAACCACTGCGTGGTGCGCACCGGCGCGGCCGGGGCCTCCCAGGGCGCGGTCGTGGCCTACATCGACTACCCGGACAGCTGGTTCGAGGTAGACGTGTTCGCCCCGGTCGCCGGCGCCTACACGGTCCACATCGGCTACGCCAACGGCTCCCCGGCCACGGCGACCCACACCCTGACCGTCAACGGCGGCGCCCCGGTGACCGCCACGTACCCGGTGACCGGCTGGGACAACTGGCGGCAGGCGTCGGTCGGCGTGCAACTGACCGCCGGCTTCAACCGGATCCGCCTCGCCAAGGGAGCCTGGTACGCCGAGGTGGACTACCTGGAGGTCGCCTAGGCGGTCACGGCTCCCAGTCGCCCCGGATGGAGTGTTCGCGGATGTCGACGATTCCCGCGGCGAGCCGCCGGAACTCCTGCTGGTCCATCACGCCCGGCTCGTCCGGCGTGATGCGGAGCAGCACCCGGTCCTCGCCGACCAGCGCGACGATCACCTGCCGCCCGTCCACGGTGCGCGCGCTGTAGGTAAGTCGCCGTTGACCTGTCATCTCCGCCCCTGCCGTAGGTCGACCCATAGCCTTGGAAACGCGTTTCTCACCCGGTTGGTTACGGTCGTCGGCCGGTGATACGTCCAATCGGGTGATCACGCTTTTCGGTTCAGCGGACCACCGTGCCGGACCCGACCAGCATCAGAACGTCGATCACGGCCACCACCAGGACCGCGCGGAACACCGCCCGGGAGCCGGGCCGGCGGCCTAGCGCGTAGCCGGCGCTCAGCACGGCAAGCGCGGCGGCCGGTGCCGACCAGGCCAGCCAGCCGAGCCGGCCGGCCGGTCCGAAGGCCAGCACGGCCGAGGCGGCCAGCAGCAGCAGCGCGGCGGTGATCTCGGCCGCCCGGACGCCGATCCGGTGCGGCAGGCCCCGGATCCCGGCCGCCTCGTCGGCCTCCAGATCGGGCAGCACGTTGGCGAAGTGGGCACCGGCGCCGAGCAGCGCGCCGGCGGCGATCAGCCACGGCGCCGGGGCCGGGTGCCCGGGCAGCCCCAGCACGACGAAGGCCGGCAGCAGCCCGAAACTGACCGCGTACGGCAGCACCGACAGCGGCGTGGCCTTGAGCCCGGCGTTGTACGTCCAGGCCGAGACCACCGCCGCCGCGTGCGCCACGCCCGCCGGCACACCCGACAGGAACGACGCCGGAACGCACGCCACCGCGGCGACCGCCGTTGCCACGCCGACCACCCGGCGCGACACCGTACCGGCCGGTATCGGCTTGTCCCCGCGGCCGGCGGCGCGATCGCGGTCGGCGTCGAGGTAGTCGTTGAGCCAGCCGACCGACAGCTGCCCGGTCACGATCGCCAGCCCCACCGCGGCGACGCCGAGCCAGTCGCGGCCGGAGGCCACCGCCAGCGCCATCGCCGCGAGCGTCACCGCCGCGGTCGGCTCAGGATGGCACGCCCGCACCAGACCCAGCGCTGATCTCACCCGCGCATTAGAGCCCGTCCCCACCTCCGGCGTGTCGTCCGTTTCGGTACGCATGTTGCACGTTTGCGGGCAGCGCCGAAGTGGGCAACGGCGAGCCGCTACGCAGCACACCCGACGATGTGCCCCTCCTGGCGGGACAGGCCCAGCGGTGCCGCCGCCCCGGTCCTGCCAGCCGCCGGATGAGCGAAGGGGAGGACCCAGCCGGCGTTGCCGCCGGCGGCGGTTCCGGGTTGCCGCTTCGGTTCAGGTGACCGCAAACGTGCAACATGCGTACCGAAACGGACGACACGCCGGAGGTGGGGGCGCGAGCTAGAGGGTGACGCTGCTGAGGACGCGGGAGGTGTCGATGAGCCACTCGTCCTTGTCGAGGACCAGGTTGTAGCTGTGGCGCTCACGGACCACCCGGCCGTCGTTGAAGTTGTAGACGATCGTCAGCTCGACGGTGCCGCCCGAGATCGGTGTGACGTCGGAGATCTGGACGCTGCGGATCTGGCTCCACCAGCGCTGGTAACCGGTGAAGCCGCCGGCCGGGCTCACCTGGTACTTGGGGGTGAGCCGGGTCCAGGCCTCCTGGAGGTTGCCGGGCATGAGGGCGTAGTAGTCGATGAGCGCGGCCTGCGGGCTCCCGGCGTTGCCGGCCGGTGGCGGCGGCGCCGAGGGGGGTTGGGCCGCGCTCGGCTGGGCCGGTGGCGGCGGGGCGGCCTGCGAGGTCGATGGTGGCACGGTGCTGGGTGGCGCGGTGCTGGGTGGCGCGGTGCTGGTCGGGGCGGGCGGTTGCGAAGTGGGCTGGGTGGCCGCGGTACCGCGGCCGGCCTCGCGGTTCACGGCGGCCAGCAGCAGGACGCCGCCAATGGCCAGCAGCGCGGTGATCGCGGCGGCCAGGCCGACCACCCGGCGGCGCCGGTCGCCGGCTCGACGAGGCGGCGGCGGTAGCGGGGGTGGTAGCGGGGGCGCGGCGGTCTCGGTGCTGTCGTCGTCTGCCGGCAGCACGGCCGTCTGCCGGGCCGCCGACATGCGCCGGGTCTCCTGCTCGGGCACCGGCAAGGGCAGGGGCGGCCGGCCGGCCGTACCCGCCGCGGCAAGCGCAGCGCTGGCCTCGGCCATGGTCGGGCGTTGGTTCGGGTCCGCGCGCAGCAGCGCCATCAGCACGTTGGTGAGTTGGCCGGCGCGCGCCGGCGGCGGGAAGTCGCCGGCGCCGACGCGGTAGAGCAGCGCGATCGCGTTGTCGGCGAAGCCGAACGGCGGCTGGCCCTCGACCGCGGCGTAGAGGGTCGAGCCGAGCGAGTAGACGTCCGAGGGGAAGCTCGCCCGGTCGCCGCGCGCGACCTCGGGGGCGAGGTAGGCCGGCGTTCCGACCACCATGCTAGTCATCGTGCGGGTGACATCCTCGACGGCCCGCGAGATACCGAAGTCGGTGATCTTCACGACGCCGTCCTCGCCGATCAGGATGTTGCCCGGCTTGACGTCGCGGTGCACGACCCCCGCCGAGTGGGCGGCGGCCAGGGCGTCGGCGACCTCGGCGCCGATCCGGGCCGCCTCCTCGGGGGGCAGGGTGCCGCGCTCGGCCAGCACGTCGGCCAGGCTCTTGGCCGCGAGGTACTCCATGACCAGGAACGGCTCGCCGTCGTCCTCGGCCACGTCGTACACCATGATCGCGTGCGGGTGCTGGAGCTTGGCGGCGATCCGGCCCTCGCTCATGATCTTCTGTTTGGCCTGCTCGGCCTCGTCGGCGGTGAGGCTGGCCGGCAGCCGCAGCTGTTTGACGGCGACCTGGCGGTGCAGCCGCTCGTCGTAGGCTCGCCACACGACGCCCATGCCGCCGCTGCCGAGCTTGCCGGCCAGCCGGTAGCGGCCGGCCACCAGTCGGTTGTCCTCATCGGTGTGCAGCGTCACTGGACAGGGTTTACCACGATGGGGGCGGTCGAAACGACAGCGGGGCCGGGCCTTCAGTAGCCCGACAGTACGTACTGCATACGCTGCATTACGTAGTGCTGCCCGATCGGAGTAGCCAACTCGGAAACTGGGTGATAATACGTGGGCAGGCGAGAGAGCCTCGACGTGCGGCGAAAGGCACAGGGGATGATCAAAGTCCTACTGGCCGAGGACATGCACATGGTGCGTGGCGCGCTCGTGGCGCTGTTGAACCTCGAGCCCGACATCGAGGTGATCGCCGAAGTCTCCTCGGGGGACCAGATCGTCCCCACCGCGCGCCGGGTACGGCCGCACGTCGCGGTGATCGACATCGACCTGCCCGGCCTGGACGGCCTGACCGCCGCGTCCGAGCTGCACGAGAAGGTGCCCGACTGCCGCACGCTGATCCTGACCAGCCTCGGCCGGCCAGGGACCCTGCGCAGGGCGCTCTCGGCCAGGGTGGGCGGGTTCATCCTGAAGGACGCGCCGGCCGCGGAGCTGGCGGATGCGATCCGCGGGGTCGCGGTCGGCCGCCGGATGGTGGACGGCCAGCTCGCGCTGGCGGCCTGGGAGAGCGCCGACTGCCCGCTGACCGCGCGCGAGATCGAGGTGCTGCGGCTGGCCACCTACGGCGCGGACGCGGTGGACATCGCGGCCCGGCTCTACCTGTCGGTCGGGACCGTGCGCAACTACCTGACCACGATCGTCAGCAAGCTCAATGCCAGGAACCGGGTCGACGCGATCCGCATCGCCCGGGAGGCCGGCTGGGTGTGAGCCCCGGCCCTCAGCCGGCTGGCACCCGGGCCTGGGCGAGCGGCACCGAAACGTGCAGCCGGTACCGGCCATCGGGTTCCAGGCCGGCGAATATCTCACCGTCGAGCGCGGCGATCCGGGTGGAGAGGTTTCGGACGCCGGAGCCACCGTCGGAGTGCTGCTGGACGGGCTGCACGCCGTCGTTGACGATGTCGAGCGACACCCGCCCGCCCTCCTGGCGCACGGTGATGTCGCACCGCTCGGCCTTGCTGTGTCGCAGCACGTTCGTGACGCCCTCGCGCAGCACCGTCGCGAGCACCGTCTTGACGTTCGTCGGCAGGTCGTCGTAGTCGAGGACCACGTTCACCTCGACATCGGCGGCGATCAGCACCGAGCGGGCCGAGCGCGACTCGTTGTCCAGCGACAGCTCGCGGTAGCCGCTGGCGACCGAGCGGACGTCGCTGAGCGCCTTGCGCCCGATGTCGAGGATCTCGGCGAGCTCCTCCTGCGCCTTCCCTGGGTTCTTGGTGACCAGCCGGTGGGTCAGCTCGCTCTTGAGCGTGATCGCCGAGAGGCTGTAACCGAGCAGGTCGTGCAGGTCCCTGGCGAACCGCAGCCGCTCCTGCGCGACGGCCATCTTGGCCAGCTCGTTCTGCGCGGCGTGCAGCTCGGTGACCAGGCTGGCCAGCCTGGTCAGGCCGTAGACGACCAGCCCGCTGATGACGGTGGACACGGTGGTGTACGCGATGTCGATCGGCTGCCCGGTGAAGACGCCCTGGACGACAGCCATGCTCGCGGCCACCAGGCCGAACGAGATCCAGCCGAGCGTCGGCGGCAGCACCAGCAGCACGCTGCCGGCCAGGAAGCCGGGAAGTCCGACCCAGGCCTGCTTGAACTCCAGCAGCGGCAGGTAGACCAGCAGCGCCTGGGCGAGCAGCGCCAGGTAGCCGGCCGGCGAGTGCAGCTGGGCGAAGGGACGGCTGAAGTAGAACAGCTGCAGGGACAGCATGGCGATCATGTAGACCGCGCTCAGCACCACGTGCATGGTGGCGATCGGCAG
>DASSUA010000324.1:0-4739 GCA_035707525.1 Pseudonocardiaceae bacterium | reverse complement strand
GAGCCGGCGCGGCAGACACCCGTCCTCGATCGCGTTGTCGACCAGCGCGGCGGCGACCAGGATCGCGTCGTCGCACAGCCGCTCCAGGTGCCAGCGGTAGCACACATTGCGGACGAACTCGCGCGCCCGGCGCCCACCGGCCGGCGAGGGGCTGACGCTGAACTGGGGGCGGCGCCGGGGCGGTGGTCGCTCCACCGACAACCACGCCTGTGCCAGCGTCGGGCACGTCGCGATGAACCGCGGCACGGCGCTGCTGGCCAGCATCGAGCGCACCGGCTCCCGGGTCGCGGCGAGCACCAGCGGGACGTTGGTCCAGGCCGAGCACCGCATCCACACCGACACGAACACCGACAGCAGGGCCGGCGATTGCACCCGCAACTGGCCGAGCTCGACGAGCACCGCCGCCGGCTGCTCGGCCATGCACTTGAGCAGGCAGTCCCGCAGCGGGGCATAGGATTCCAGGCTCAGCTCGCCGCGTGGTCGCACGACGAGCGTCCCGCGCTGAGGCCAGACGTCGAGCTGTAGCTGCGCGTGGTCAGGCATTGGGCGAGTCCGCGGCTTGGGTAAGCCGGCCGGACAGCAGGAAGTCGCGCAGCACGGTCCGGGCGTGCCCGACCCGGCAGTGGTACCTGGTCGTCTCGTCGTCGAGCTCCTCCATCGGGTTGCCGTTGCAGTCCGGGCAGCTGAACCCCGGGTAACCGGACATGTCACTTACCTCGCGTTCGACGTCCTCGCTGGTAAGGGCGGCGATGTCGGACGCGAAGATGTCCAGCGCCGTCGGGGGCAGGCCCGACACGAACGAGCGCAGCGCCGCCACCCCGCCGGCGGACCCACCGACCACGATGATGTCCCTTGGCATCGGCTGCACACGCTCACGTCCCCGAGCCCCGCCGGATCCGGGCCGGCTGCGGGACCCTCCCGCTGGCCGTCGCCTGCTCGAACCAGGCCCGTAAATCATTCTGCGCCCTCTCCGCCGTACCGGCACCTTCAGCAGGGCAGCCTGGGGCCGTGCCCGGGCGTGTCTTGCGGCGGCCGATGCAACGCCGACACCGCGAACCGGCGGTTGCCCCTGGCTCCGGCGGCGTAACCGGCTGGGCGGGTCCGGTACGACTTGGGCGCGGGCATTGACGGTGCCGAGACCGCTCAGGCCGAACGCACCATCACGGTCACGCCGGTGGCCGGCCCGGTCGTCCGCGGCGAGTACATCGTGACCACTCGGCCCGGTGCCGCCGCCAAGGTCAGCGCCGCCGGCGCCGCCGGCACCACGATGCACGTCTACGAACACGCGATCCACGGCTTCGCTGGCCCGGCTCACGCCCGGCCAGCTGCGTGCGCTGCATCGACCAGCGGTTCCTGCCGCTGACCAACTCCTACACATACTTCAACCCCGGGCTCGGCATCAGCGCCTTCGTGCTGTGCGGTCCGGGTGCTCGGTTGCACCGGCTCCGGATCCTGGGCCGACGTCATCGAGGGCATCGACTGGGTGTGGGTCAACTCGCCCGGTCCGTCGGTGGCTCTGATGGCGCTCGGCGGCGTCAGGAGCCCGGCCGTCGACGCCGCGACCAGCAACCTCGTCGCCTCCGGGGTGTTTGTCGCCGTCTGCGGCGGCAGCTCCAACACCGACGCCTGCAACTTCTCGCCGGCCGGCTCGCCCGGCGCCTACGCGGTGATCAGGACGACGTCGACCGACCAGTCCGCGTCGACCAACAACTACGGCTCGTGCGTGAAGCTGCAGGCTCCGGGCACGTCGATCCCGTCGACCTGGCTCAACAACGGCACCAACGTGATTTCCGGCACCTCCATGGCGGCCGCGCACGTGACCGGGATCGCCGCGATGTTCCTCGACGCCGTCAACGACGCCCCGAGCTCGGTCGTCGCGGGGTGGCTGTCCGGGGGTGGCGACCTCCGGCGTGCTGACCGGCGTGCACCCGCTCTCGCCGAACCTGCTGCTTTACACCAACCTCATCTGACCCTCAGCCGGACCCGCCAGCCGAGCGCCCAGCCGAGTGGCCAGCCGCTTTGGGCGTTGGATGGGTGAGGCCCACGCGCCGTTGTCAGTGCGTTGTTGGTGCGTTCGCGCCGCACACCTCGCCGAGCGAGGTGGGGGCCGGCGTGGAACCGGCCGGTAGGGGGGAGTCCTGCGCGGTGCTCGGCTGGGTCGGGGTGCCGGATCCGGCCGGCGGCCTGGCCACCGCGGGCGGTTGCTCCGTCGTCGACGAGGGCTGGGACTGCTCGGCCCGCTCGGCCTCGTTCGCCTCGTCGATGATGTCCCGCACGACCTCGCGCACGTAGTCGTAGTCCGGGTTGCCGGTGTTGAACCGGCCGTCGGGCTCGTCGGGGTCGGGCATGTTCGGGTCGAACGCGACGCTGTCCATGGACCGCGACCTGGCCTTCTCGGCCAGCTGCAGCAGCGCCGGCAGCAGCTGTTGCGGGATGTTGGTGGACACGCTGTCCTTGGTGGCCGAGGCGACCGCCTGGAAGTTCTTCAGCACGTCCACCGGGCTCTTCTGGTCGATGAGGTACTGCAGCAGGCAGCGCTGCCGGCCCATGCGGACGTAGTCGCTGGAGTTCTTGCGCGACCTGGCGAACCAGAGCGCCTGGTCGCCGGTGAGGTGCTGCTCGCCGGCCGGGATCCAGTCGAAGGGCTTGATCTGCTCGCCGAACGGGCCGATGCCGCCCATCGGGACCGGATCCGGGCCGACGTTGACCTCCAGCCCGCCGAGCGCGTCGATGATGGACGCGAAGCCGTTCATGTTGACCTGAATGTAGAAGTCCAGCGTGAGCCCGACGATGTGGCTCACGGTGGACATCAGCAGGTTCAACCCCGGGTTGTGGCTCGGCTCGCCCGGGGCCTGGTCGGGGTGGTCGGAGCCGTAGGCGTAGACCCCGTTGAGGAAGCCGGAGGCGGGGTCGCGCCGGTCGCCGAAGCCGTTGGGGAACTCGGTGGCCATCGCCGAGCCGGGCGGGAACGGCGCGTGCGCCAGGTTGCGTGGCAGGCTGAACAGCGTCGTGCGGCCGGAGCTGGTGTCGATGCTGGCGACCACCATGGTGTCGGTACGGGTGCCGATGCGGCCATCGCCGGCGTCGCTGCCGACCAGGAAGATGTTGATGCGGTCCTTCTTGATCGCCTCGACGTCGCCGGCGGGTCCGTGCGCGGACAGGGCGCCGGACGGGAACAGCGCGTTGAGCAGGTTCCGCTGGGCGTTGGCGGTGTAGGCGGCGAACCCGAACGGGGCGACGACCCCGGCGCACAGCATGGTCACCACGAACGCCCCCGCGAAGCGCTGGCTGGCTTCGAGCCGGTGCGGCCGCGCCTGCAGGTACGTGTACAGCACCGTGGCCAGCCAGAACCCGGCGACGATGACACTGCCCACCATCAGCACGCTAAGCATGTTCGAGGAAAGCACGTAGCCGGCGAGCTCGGCGCGAGGCACCCAGAGCGCGGTGACCGCGGCCAGCACCGCCAGGGCCAGGAAGCCGGCGAGGATGTACCAGCCGCTCCTGCGGCGAAGCACGAGGTGTCCGGAGCCGGGCACGACGGCGGCGGCCAGCGTGATGAGCAGGGCCGCGCCGAGCGTCCTGGCCCGCCGGCCGCTCACGTAGATCCGCTCGGTCGGCTGCGCCGAGTCGTCCTCCGGCATGGCCCGGGAGCGGCGCGGCGACCTGCCCAGGGATCCGGCGGGATCCGCCGGTCGCTTGGGAGTGCGGGGCGGCGGACCCGCGGCGGACCTCGCGGAGGGGCGGGTCCGCTGGCCCACCGGTGGCCGCGATGTCTGGTTCGGCGGTGGGTTCGGCGGCTGGCTGGTCGACTGCCTGGCGGGGTGCCGGCGGGGCGGGTTGACGGGCCCGCGGGGCTGGTTCGTCGGCTGGCGGGCGGGCGGGCTGGCCGGCTGGTACCCGGGCTGCCCGGGAACGCGCCTCGGCGGGAGCCGATCCTGGGGCCGGTCCGGTCCGGGTCCACCTGGATACCCGTGTCGGCCCACCGAATCCGCACCCCTACTCAACTCGCAACGACCGCCTGTTCCTTCAGTGACGCACGAAGTCTCCCCGGTTGCCGAAGATTTCGGCCGTAACATTCAGGCTACGCCGATCATCTACCCGGCAGCCACGGGTGCGTACGCCGTTGCGCCACCGTCGCGCAGGGTAGCAGGACGATGCGCTATAGCGATGCACCGCGGCCGGTCACGGCATCCTGACGCCACCGGAAGCCGGTCCGGGCGGGACTGCGAGTACGGCGCGACCACGGGCGGTAGTGCCTGTTGACACCGTCTCCGGCGGTGGTGTTGCGTGCGAAGACGTGCGCACACGAGTGGGGGTTCTGGCGGCGTCGCTCATGCTGCTTTCGGTGGCGCCCGGCATCGCATCCGGCACCGCGGCAGCCGGCACCGCGCCTGCATTGCACGAGCCCGGTCCGCCGGTGGTGGCGGGCATCGACCTGGAGCAGGCGACGATCCTCGACCTGCAGGCCGCTATGCGCTCGGGCCGGCTCTCGTCGGTCCAGCTCACCGGGTTCTACCTGCGCCGCATCCAGCAGTTGGACCCGCGGCTGCACAGTGTCATCGGGACCAACCCGCACGCGATGCGGCTCGCCGCGGCAAGCGACGTGCAGCGCCGCCGGCACGGGGCGCGCAGCCTGATGGAGGGCGTCCCGGTCCTGCTCAAGGACAACGTCGACACCGCCGACCTGCAGCGCACCACCGCGGGCTCGTACGCGCTGTACCGGTCGCAGCCGGCGCGCG
>DASSUA010000323.1:0-2004 GCA_035707525.1 Pseudonocardiaceae bacterium | reverse complement strand
GCTCGCGGCGCAGCTGCCGGATGCCGAGCTGGTGCGGATCCCCGGCGCCGGGCACCTGGCGATGATGGAGCGGCCGGACTTCGTCAACGAGCACCTCGCGAGGCTGCTGCGGCGGTGCCTGGACACGGCGGCCCGCCAATGACCGACCTCGATTGTCCACAGTCCGATTGTCCACAGTGGACGGTCGAGCTGCCGACGGTGGCCGACACCGAGTCGCTCGGCGCCGAACTCGGCGGCCGGCTGGCCGCCGGTGACCTCGTCGTCCTGTCCGGGCCGCTCGGCGCCGGCAAGACCGTGCTGGTCCGCGGGATCGCGGCCGGGCTCGGCGTGCGCGGCCCGGTCACCTCGCCGACGTTCGTGATCGCGCGGGTGCACCGGCCGGCGCCCGGCGGGCGTGGGGTGCCGCTCGTGCACGTCGACGCCTACCGGCTCGGCGGCCTCGACGAGCTCGACGACCTGGACCTGGACACCGATCTGGTCGACGCGGTCGTGGCCGTCGAGTGGGGCGAGGGCGCCGCCGAGCGGCTCGCGGAGCGGCACCTGCTGGTGCGGCTGCAGCGGCGGCCGCAGGACGACGTCCGGATCGCTCACGGGTGGTGGCGGGGTTGACGGCGGCGAGGGTAGAGGCGGTGATCTTCGACTGGGGCGGGACGCTGACGCCGTGGCGGGCGATCAACCATCGCGCCTCGTGGCGGGCGTACGCCGACGCCGTGCACCCGGACGATCCGCAGGCGGCGGCCGGCGCGACCGAGGCGCTGCTCGCGGCCGACACCGCGCTGTGGGCCAGGGCCCGCATCGAGCACCGCGCGTTCCGGCTCGCCGACGTGCTCGAGCACGCCGAAGTGCCATGGCACGACGGCGCGATCGGGGCCTACCGCGAGTTCTGGGAGGCGTACACGTTCACCGACCCGGACGTGGCGCCGCTCATGCGCGACCTGGCCGGGCTGGGTCTGCGGCTCGGGGTGCTGTCGTCGACGGCCTGGCCGGCGGAGTGGCACCAGGAGATCCTGCGCCGCGACGGCGTGCTCGACCTGTTCCACGGCACGGTGTGGTCGTCGAGCCTGGACTGGACCAAGCCCCACGAGCAGGCGTTCCGGGCGGCCATTGCGGCCGTCGGGGCTAGCGATCCGGCCCGCTGCGTCTACGTCGGGGACCGGCTCTACGACGACGTCTACGGGGCCGCCGCGCTCGGCATGCGCACGATCCTGGTCCCGCACAGCGACCTGCCGGCGGACCAGGTGGTGCCGGTGGAGGCCAGGCCCGACGCGATAATCGACCGGCTCGCCGACGTGGCCGCCGTGGTCGCCCGGTGGCACACTCAGGCTCGCGCTTAGGCTGGAGTGCCGTGCTGGTACTGGCGATCGACACCTCGACCCCGGCGGTCACCGCCGGGGTCTTTGACGCGTGCGCCGGCGACGCGTTAGCCGGCGGCGGGCCGGCCGTGCTCGCGCAGCGCGTCACCGTCGATGCCAGGGCGCACGCCGAGCTGCTCAGCGCGCACATCACGGCGGCGCTCGCCGACCTCGGGCTGAGGCTGCCCGACGTGCGGGCGATCGTGTGCGGGGCCGGTCCGGGACCGTTCACCGGGCTGCGGGTCGGCATGGTGACCGCGGCCGCCCTCGGCGACGCACTCGGGGTGCCGGTGCACGGGGTCTGCTCCCTCGACGCGGTCGTGCCGCCGGCAGCTGGACTGCCATCGACGCCGTACCTGGTAGCGACCGACGCGCGGCGCCGGGAGGTGTACTGGGCGGCCTACGACGCGGCGCACCGGCGCACCACCGGGCCGCACGTGCGGCGTCCGGCGGAGCTCGCCGCCCGGCTCGGCGAGCTGGGCGTCGCCTGGGCGGCCGGCGCGGGCGCCCGGATGTACGCCGATGTGCTCGGCCTGCCGGTGGCCGGACCGGACTTTCCGACGGTGGCCGGCCTGGCCGCGGCGGCCGCCGCGGTGCTGGGCCGGCCGCCGGCCCCGCTGGTCCCGCTGTACCTGCGGCGGCCGGACGCGGT
>DASSUA010000322.1:0-5414 GCA_035707525.1 Pseudonocardiaceae bacterium | reverse complement strand
CGGCCCGGGCGAAGGCGTCGAGCGCGCGGCGGCCGGCGTGGCCGGTGGTGAGCTGATCGGCGGCGACGACGGTCGTCTCGGTCTCGTCGCGGATCGCCCGCGCGGCGACGCTCGCGCCGGCGGACATGGCCAGCTCCACGTCGTCCGGCCGTGCATACGCGCCGACCCGGCCGTCGACCACGATCATGAGGTGGGAGCGGCGGGTGTCGTTGAACTGCCGCACGAGCAAGCCAGACCCGCTCGCCAGGCTCGTCCCGTCACCTCCGTCGGCGGAGAGCGCCCGTGCGGACGAGCGCCAGTGGATGTGGCGACGGTCGTCGCCCGGCGCGTACGCCCGCAGCGCGTGGAATGCCAGGTCGCTCATTGACACGTCGTCGGTCGTGCGGCCCTCGAGATCGCGCAGTAGGCCGCCGGCAAGCGGGTGCAACGCCACGGTGACCGGATGGACCAGCAGCTCCCGGGCGCCGGCGAGCGGTGCGGCGTGCCGAAGCAGCCCGAAGGGATCGCCCCGCACGGTGGTCGCCGGCCCGACAATGATCACTCCGCGGCGATCGGTCTCGATGACGAACTCCTCGCGTCGCGTGGTGCCAGGCGCCAGCGCCGGCACATCGAACCGGCGCGCGTGCTCGCCGGCCGGCAGCTCCACGGTGAGCGGCAGCAACCGCCGCCGTGCCGAGCCGGTGATCTCCAGCGCCGCCCGGACCGGCGAACCCGCGGTGACCCGCTCGTGTTCGAGCACGATGCTGCCGCGGACGCCGGCCCGACCGGCCGCGAGCCCGGCACTGGCGACCAGCACGACGGCACCGAACACGGCGGCGAGCACGAGCTCGTCCCAACCCAGCGCCCGACCGGCCCACCACGCAACGACGACGAACCCGGCGACGAGCCAGCCCAGCGGCGTGACGACCCGTGCCACGGAGGCGGCGTTCACTGGTGCGGCGTTCACTGGTGCGGCGTTCACTGGTGCGACGTTCACTGGTGCGACGTTCACGGGTGCGCCGCCGGGATTCGGTCCGCCGGCGGCGCCACCTCGGCGAACAGCTGCCCGATTATGTTCTCGACGGTCGCCCCGGCGAACTCGGCATCGGGATCCAGCAGCAGGCGGTGCCCGAGCACCGGCAGCGCGAGCGCGCCGATGTCGTCGGGGGTCACAAACGGCCGTCCCTGCGACAGCGCCCAGGTCTTGGCGCACCGGACGTAGGCGAGGCAGCCGCGGACCGACACGCCGAGGCGGACCTGAGCGTGCCGGCGCGACGCCTCCGCCAGGTGCGTGACGTACCGCAGGATCGCGGCGTCGACGTGGACCCGGTCGGCCAACCCGGCGAGCTGCGCCACCGCACTCGCGACGATCACCGGCTGGACCAGCTCGGAACGGTTCCGCACGGCCGAGTCGCTCAGCAGCGCGATCGTCGCGTTGGTGTCGGGGTAGCCGACGCTGGTCTTCATGAGGAAACGGTCGAGCTGCGCCTCGGGCAGCCGGTACGTGCCGGCCTGCTCGATCGGGTTCTGGGTGGCGATGACCATGAACGGCGACCCGACCGAGTACGTCTCGCCGGATACGGTGACGCGGCCCTCCTCCATCACCTCCAGCAGCGCCGACTGGGTCTTGGGGGACGCGCGGTTGATCTCGTCGGCGAGCACGATCGAGCGGAACACCGGGCCGGGGCGGAACTCGAACTGCCGCTTCTGCAGGTCGAAGGTCTCTACGCCGGTGACGTCGGAGGGCAACAGATCGGGTGTGAACTGGATGCGCGACTGCGAGCCCTGCACTGTGTTGGCGATCGCCTTGGCGAGCATCGTCTTGCCGGTGCCGGGGTTGTCCTCCAGCAGCAGGTGTCCCTCGGAGAGCAGGCAGGTGAGGGCGAGCCGGACGACGGGCTCCTTGCCGACGACGGCCCGGCTGACGTTCATCACCATGCGCTCGAACGTCTGCGCGAAGTACCCGGCCTGGTCCTGCGGAATTGTCATCGATCTTTCCTTAGTTTCTGAGGGGTCAGTACCAGGTCATTCGGGCGGTGACGCCGCCGCACGTGACTTGGACCCAGGTGTTCGGGTAGCCGTACCAGTTCCAGGAGTCCTTGTTGTCGTTGGCGGCGAACGTCTGGTTGACGAAGCCGCCACCCATCTGGCTGGTGAACGTGCAGGTCACCGAGCTGGGGAAGTTGATGGTCTGCACGTGGATGTAGGCGCAGGACGGGTGGGTGCACAGGGGGAAGCTCCCGCCGCCGCACACGTTCTGGCAGCCCGCGCCCTTGGAGATGCGGACCTCCGGCGGCGGGGGTGGTGTCCTGGTCGACGCGGAGGCGCTCATGGTCGCGCGGCCCGGGTCCGACACCGTGATCGTGATGGTGAAGTCGCTGTTGTAGCCGGGGCTGTCAGTGCCGGAGCGGCTCCAGACGCCGACGCCCGTCGTGAACGTCTCGTTCCGTCCCGCCGAGGTCTGGATGCTCACCGTCGCCGGCTTGCCGTTCGGATCGACCGATACCGACCAGTTGACGTTCGGTCCGTTCGGGGCGGCCGAGGCCGACGGCTGGCGGATGGGGCCGTACGCGGTGATGGCGTTGCTGGCGCCCGGCGCGTTGCAGGGGTTACCGGCGTACGCGTCGCTCCCGCCGCCGCCGTTGCACAGGGTCAGCGTGAAGGTCGTGGCGGCGCCGTTGGGCAGCCCGGTGACCGTGCGCTGCACGCCGCCCTGGCCGCCGGTGGGATAGCCCGTCCAGTCACCGCACGAGCCGTGCGTGTGGCGGCACTGCACGATCGACTGGGCACCGTGCGAGGCCGGCACGTCGAACTGCAGCTGTGCCTCGCCGTCGTTCCCGGTCGCGGTAGCGGTGATCGGTCCCCAGGCGTCCGGGGTCGCGGTCGCCTCCATGCGGGCCCCCGCGCTCGGCGGTGAGGTGTGGCCCGCCGGCTGGGCGACGGCCGCCTGGTTGGCGGCGGTGACCGTGTAGGTGTAGATCGTTCCGTCATTGGCCAGGCCATCGTCGGCGCACGCGGTGGCGGTGACGTTCGTGCACACGGTCTTCGCGCCGGAACCACCCACCCGCGACAGCGTGTACATCGTCGGGCCGGGACCGTTGGGGCTCACCCCGGCCCACGACACCCGCACGGCACGTTGGGTCGAACCGGCGAGGTTGGTGGCGGTGAACGTCGGTGCCTCCGGCGCGGCCGGCGCGCCGGCTGACTGCGCATCGACGGTGGCCGCCGGCCCGGGACCCTGGGAGTTCACCGCGATGACCGTGAACGTGTAGCGGCTCTCGTTGTCCAGCCCGGTCGCCTCCAGCGAGGTGCCGGTCGCGGTGGCGCGGCCGCCACCGGTCCAGGACACCTCGTACCGCTGCACCGGCGTGCCCTCGTTCGGTGGTTCGTTCCAGGTGAGCCGCAACCTGCCGTCCTCGGGGTCGGAGGCGGCCAGCCCCGTGACCGCGCCGGGCACCGTGTTGGGTTGGGCCGGTGCGGACGGGGCGCTGTACTCGCCCCAGCCGACAAGGTTGCGGGCGCGCACCCGGAACGTGTAGTCCTCGCCGTTTCGCAGGTTGCCGATCGTGCACGGCGACGCCGCGCAGGTCTGCGTGCCGGAGCCGTAGTCGACCTCGTACACCTCGATCGGGGCGCCGTTGTTGGCCGGCGTGGACCACGACAGCTCGACGACCTTGCTCAGCACGGTGCGGCCCGCCGCCGGCGTGCCCGGCGCGTCCGGCACACCGAGCACCCGAAGCGTGATCAGGCCCGTGGCCCGGCGGTCGGTGCGCGCCTGGTCGGCGACATCGGTCGCGACGACGGTGAACGTCATGGTTCCGTGCGCGTCGGCGGCGGGCGTGAGCCTTACGACGGTGCCGTCGGCCGAGGCGCTCGCGCCCATGCCGGACTTCTGGGTCACGCCCAGCACCGACAGCGCGGGATCGCGCAGGCGCGACCGGATGTAGGGCGCGAGGCCGACGGTGGCGGTGTCGCCGGCCTTGACGCCGTCGACAGTGACCGGGGCGATCGACGGCGGTGGCGCCGCGAGGACGCGCACGGCCAGCTGGCCACCGGCGCCGTCGAAGCCTTCGACGCCGATGTCGACCACACCGCTCGTGCCCGGGGTGGCCGACCCGGACGCGGTGATCGTCACCGCCCGCGAGCCGGAGCCGGCGACGTCGACGCCGGCCGCCGCGTCGCGCCAGGCGGCGGTGTAACGAAGGCCGTCGAGGTTCGCCGGGTCGGCGACCCACACGTGGCACACCGACGTGACATCGATCTCGACGGGCTCGCCGCCGGCGATGACGCCAATCGAGGAGCCGGGGCAGCGCAGGACCGGGGTGTCCGGGCCGACCTGCACGGGAATCGTGAGAACGGTGGTGACGCCCGCCGGGTCGGTGATCGACATGCCGTTGGTGACCTCGAAGGTGATCGCTGCCGGCCCCGTGTAGCCGCCGCGCCCGGTGACTTCGAGCTCGGTCCCGCTGGCGTCGCGTGCCGCCAACCCGGCCGACGGTGACGCCCAGATCCGGTCGGTCGTGGTGAGCGAGAGCGGCTTGCCGGCCGGATCGACGACGTGATCGGCGAGCGCGACCGTGACGCTGCCGTCGACCGGTACCTCGATCACGGTGTCGGGCTTGACGTACGGCGCTCCGCCGCCGACCGCCGGCACGTGCACGAGCCCGACCGCCGTCGCCCCGTCGCCATCGGCGATCTCATAGGCGATGGCTCTTGGCACGTTTGTCGCCGGAAGGACCACGTTCGGGCCGTCGATCGAGGCGTCCGGATCGAACACGCGCGTGAGCTCGAGCTTCGCCGCTTCGCCGTCCTGGTCGCCGCTGCGGGCCAGCACGTCGACCGTCACGGTCGTCTCACCCGGCGCCGGCCGTTCGGCCACGGCGTCGCCGGCGACGGGCGGCACGGTATGGCCCTCGCGGCTGCGGACGGTCAGCGTCGCCAGCGACGGTGCGCCGAGGCCGCCCGTGAGCGAGTAGGGCACGACGAGCGGCTTGCCGGTCAGGTCCGGGGCGGTGACCTCAGCGCGGCCGTCGGCGGCCACCCGCGCCTCGTCCGGCTCGTCGCCCACGACCGCCGTCTCGACCGGATCGCGCACGCCGTACAGATCGTTGGCCAGCAGGTCGATCGTCAGGCGCGCACCCGGGGCGGCGGTGAGCACGTCGTCGACGGCCACGGCCGGCTGCGGCTCCCCCGGCGGCACGACTGCGATGCGGATCGTCGCCTCGCCGATGGCGCCGTACCGGTCCGTCACCCGGTAGGTGAGCGAGTCCGAGCCCGCGCTCGTGGGGTATGCCTGGTACTCGATGGTGGTCGCGCCGCTGCCGAGCACGCGCCCCAGCTGGGTGGCCGAGCCGATGCCGGTGACCGCCACCGAGTCGCCGTCGGGGTCGGCACCGCTCATCGGCACGCGCACGGCGATGGTGTCGCCGGCGACG
>DASSUA010000321.1:0-2405 GCA_035707525.1 Pseudonocardiaceae bacterium | reverse complement strand
GCCGGCCGCCACCATGGTCGCGGCGTGGATGAGCGCGCTGATCGGGGTCGGGCCGGCCATCGCGTCCGGCAGCCAGGTGTGCAGCGGGAACTGGGCGCTCTTGCCGGCCACGCCGGCGAGCAGCAGCAGCGCCGCGGCGGTGACCCGGCCGGCCGAGACCTCCCCGGCGGCCACCGCGCTCAGCACGTCGGCGATCCGGAAGCTGCCGGCGCTGGTGCCCAGCAGCACGATGCCGAGCAGGAAGCCGACATCGCCGGTGCGGGTCACGATGAACGCCTTCACCGCCGCCTTCGGCGCCTCCGGCAGCCGGCGGTCATGGCCGATCAGCAGGTACGAGCAGATGCCCATGACCTCCCATCCGACCAGCAGCGCGATCAGGTCACCGGCCACCACGACCAGCAGCATCGCCGCGGTGAAGAGGCTGACCTGGGCGGCGTACGGGGCGTACCGGTCGTCGCCGGCGAGGTACGCGACCGAGTAGACCTGCACGGCCAGCGCCACCACGCCGACCGCGAGCGCGACGAGCAGGGCGGCGCCGTCGATGCGTACCCCGAAGGTGACCGGCAGGCCGCCGAAGTTGGCCAGCTCCGTGTGGGTGCCGTACGGCTCGTCCACGGTGAGCGCCAGCCACGCGGCGACCAGCAGTGCCACGGCGGCGCCGGTGATGCCCAGCGCCGCCGCCAGCCGCCGGCCCGCGCCCGGCCAGGCCAGCCCGACCAGGGCCGCGACAAAGGGTACGGCCGGCAGCAGCGGCCCGAGGGTGTCCGGTGACATCAGGCGGCTCCGACCGGGGTCGGTTGGGGCTCCTCCGCGCTGGCTCCCGGCTGCGGGCCGGTGTCGTCCTGCGGGCCGCGACGGTCGGGCGGGCCGGGCGGCGGCGGGCCGGGCGGCGGGAGCGGCGCGGTGTCGTCGGGTGGCGAGAGCGCCACGGTGTCCAGGGCGATGGTGGTGTGCAGCCGGTAGAGCTGTAGCACGATCGCGAGCCCCACACCCACCTCCGCCGCGGCGAGGACGATGATGAACAGCGCGAAGACCTGGCCGGTCGCGGGCAGCGCGGACCGGACCGTCGCGTCGGCGGTGACCAGGACGAGGTTCACCGCATTGAGCATCAGCTCGACCGACATCAGCAGCAGTACGGCGTTGCGCCGGCGCAGCACGCCGTACACGCCGATGCCGAAGAGGAGCGCGGCCGTGACGTAGGGGATCACCGGATGCATCAGCGGCGCTCCCCTGGCGCGGGCCGGGACCGGGCGCCGGCCTCCGGCAGCGAGATGACGACTGCGCCGACCAGCGCCGCCAGCAGCAGCACGGACAGCACCTCGAACGGCAGCACCCAGGAGCGGAAGATCTCCGTGCCGAGCAGCTCGGCGGTGCCGGTCGGCGGCGTGTCAACGCGCGTCCAGCGGTACGCGTCCACGAGCAGGACCGCCAGCCCCAGGCCGGCCCCGCCGCCCACCAGGAGCGCCGGCCACCCGGGCCGGTCCAGGTCGTGCCGGGCGCCGATGGGGGCGCGGGTGAGCATCACCGCGACCAGGAGCAGGACCACGACCGCGCCGACGTAGAGCAGCATCTGGACCCAGGCCACCAGCTCCGCGGCGAGCACCAGGTAGAGGCCGGCCACCGCGGCGAGCGCCACCACGAGCCACAGCCCGGCACGTACCACGTGCCTGGTGGTCACGACCATGAGGGCGGCACCGAGCGCGACGGCACCGAGCCCTGCGAGAAGCAGGTCCGCACTTGTCACGACGCCGCCTCGGGAGGCGCGACCGCTCTGGGTGCCGCGGCGGCCCTGGCGGGCGCGGCGGCCTTCTTGGCCACGGTCGCCTCCTCCTTGGCGGACTCACCGTTGGGGTCGTGCGCCGGCGGCGGCGGCACGGTCCACATCCACTCGCGGAGCCGGCCGCGCTCGTGCAGCAGGTCGCGGATGTCGTACTCCGCGTACTCGAACTCGGGGGACCAGAAGAGCGCGTCGAACGGGCAGGCCTCGATGCAGATGCCACAGTACATGCACAGGGAGAAGTCAATGGCGAACCGGTCGAGCACGTTGCGCTGGCGCGCCCGTGCGGCCCCCGGCACCACCACCTCCTCCTTGTGCGAGTCGATGTAGATGCACCAGTCCGGGCACTCCCGGGCGCACAGCATGCAGACCGTGCAGTTCTCCTCGAGCAGGGCGATCACGCCGCGGGAGCGCGGCGGCAGGTCCGGCTCGACATCCGGGTACTGCTGGGTGGTCGAGCGCCTCGTCATCGTGCGGAAGGTGACCGCCAGCCCCTTGGCCAGCCCCTTGCCCGGCACCCCCTTGGCGGCCTCGGTGCTGGTGGCCTCGCTCCAACGCTCGGTGCTGGTGGCCTCGCTCCAACGCTCGGTGCTGGTGGCCTCGCTCCAACGCTCGGTGCCGGTGGCCT
>DASSUA010000320.1:0-2905 GCA_035707525.1 Pseudonocardiaceae bacterium | reverse complement strand
GCCCTTCCGAGCCGGTGACCGGGTGCAGCTGACCGACCCGAAGGGCCGCAAGTACACCGTCGTGCTCGAACCGGGCGGGGAGTACCACACGCACCGCGGCGCGCTCGCCCACGACGCGCTCATCGGGCAGCCCGAGGGCTGCGTGGTGACGTCGGTCGGCGGCACGAAGTACCTGGCGCTGCGGCCGCTGCTGGCCGACTACGTGCTGTCGATGCCGCGCGGCGCGGCGGTGATCTACCCCAAGGACGCCGCGCAGATCGTGATGTGGGGCGACGTCTTTCCCGGGGCGCGGGTGCTCGAGGCCGGCGCCGGTTCGGGCGCACTGACCTGCTCGCTGCTGCGCGCGGTCGGCGAGCGCGGGTCGGTGGTGTCCTACGAGGTGCGCGCCGACCATGCCGAGCACGCCGAGCGCAACGTGCGGCGGTTCTTCGGCGACCCGCCGCCGAACTGGACGCTGCGCATCGCCGATGTCGCGCACGCCGGCCAGGACGGCGAGGTCGCCACGGTGGACCGGGTCGTGCTCGACATGCTGGCGCCGTGGGAGGCGCTGCCGGCGGTCGCGGCCGCGCTCGTACCCGGCGGCGTGCTCGTCGTGTACGTCGCGACGACCACCCAGCTGTCCACGATTACCGAGGCACTGCGCGAGCAGCAGTGCTGGACCGAGCCAGCGGCGTGGGAGACGCTGATGCGGCCGTGGCACGTCGTCGGGCTCGCGGTCCGCCCGGAGCACCGGATGGTCGGCCACACCGCGTTCCTGCTCACCGCCAGGCGACTCGCCGAGGGCGTCACGCCGCCGCGGCCTCAGCGCCGGCCGACCCAGAGCCGCCGCTGAGCGCCCGTCCCATCAGCCGCCCTGCAGGTCACACACCTTCCAGTCGCCGTCCTCGCGGACCAGCTGTGCGGGGATCGTTTCCTTGTTGGTCTCACCTTGGAACGACGCCTCGGCGATGATGTCGAACGAGCCCGTGTCGCCCTCGGTGCGCACGTCGCCGAGGGTGAATTTGGCCTCGAACCCCTCGCCGGTCTGCTCCTTGAGCTCCTTGAAGCCGCTGATGAACTCGTCGAACTCCTGCCGGAACGCCTCCTTGTCCGCACTGCACAGCACGTTCTCGATCGTGGCGGCATCGGCGTTCTCGAGCTTGTTCATCTCGTCGACGACGGTCTGTGCGACCTGCTGCGGGTCGTTGCCCTGGCCGCCGAAGGCGAAGTACGCGCCAATGGCCAGCGCGATCACCACAAGCACGCCGATGCCGCCGAGGATCCACGGCAGCGCGCTGCGCTTGGCCGGCGGGCCGTAGCCGGGAGGAGGGCCGAAGCCGCCGGGTGGGGTGCCGTACGGCTGACCGGGCTGCGCGCCGTAGCCGGGCTGCCCGGGCTGCGCTCCGTGGCTCGGCTGGCCATACCCCGGCTGACCGGGCTGCTGCCCGTAACCGGGTTGGCCGGGCTGCTGCACGTGGCCCGGCTGGTCGTACCCCTGTTGACCGGGCTGCTGGCCGTACCCGGGCTGTCCCGGCTGCTGGCCATAACCCTGCTGGCCCGGTTGCTGGCCGTACTCTGGCCCCTGCTGCTCTGGCCGCTGCTGCTGGCCCCAGCCGCCCTGGCCGGACTGCCGGCCGTACGGGTCGTCCTGCGGCGGTTGTTGTGGGGGATAGGTCATTGCGGAGCCAACTCCCGTCGTGTCGTCAGTAGGCCTAGCCGCCGGGCTTGACCGCGGCCGGTTCTGGCGGCGGTTCGGTCACCCGCTACCGTCGGATGGCCGGCCGGCTGGTAACGCCGCGGTCACGGCGCCGCCTTCGAAGATCAAATCCGGCCCAACTCTTTCCACTTCCTTCCCGTGGCGGACCGTAGCCACCCGGATGGCCTAATGGAACCCGGGTGGAGCCATCCGGCAGCTGGCCCAACGCCGGGACGTCCACCCGCGCCACGAGGGCGGTGCCCGCCCCGGCGATCGAGCCTTGAACAGCCACGAAGGTCGACGAAGACATCCATGACGGCGCTCCCGACTGGATCAGCCGCCGGGCCGCGCACCCCGCCTGGCCAGCGACAAGGGACGATCGCACGGAGTGGTGATGCGGTTTCTCAGCGTGGCCGACCGCCCCGGCAAGGGCCGAAAGCCCCGGCCGATACGGCGCGAGCGACATCGTTCAATACCCCCGGGTTGGGCTGCGGATGGCAGCTATCTGGCTGCGGCCACACCGCCGTTCGGGTCGGTGTGCTAGACGCACCGTAGTGGTTATTGGGCCGGCCGGGGCACCGAACGTCTTAATCCGGACCAAAGCGCAAAGTAGCTATCACATCGGTATCTGTCAGTAAGCACACAACCGGAGATTCCACAAGCTCACGTCTGTCGGAGATCGCCGGTACCGTGGAGGCACGAAGAGCACGGGAGGAGGTGCCGAGCATGCACGATCGTCCCGGCGGCCGGTCCGAGGGTCCCGAGGACCGGGAGCGCAGCGTTGCGGAACTGAACCGCCAGATCGGGTTCCTCGAAGACGAAGTGGCGCTGCTGCGTCGCAAGCTCACGGAGTCTCCGAGACATGTCCGGCTGCTCGAGGAGCGGCTGGCCGACGCCTCGGCCAGGGTCAGCCAGCTCACCGAGCGCAATGCCAAACTGATCGACACGCTCAAGGACGCGCGCAACCAGCTGATGGCACTCCGCGAGGAGGTCGACCGGCTGGCCCAGCCGCCGAGTGGTTACGGCGTGTTCATCTCCGCGCACGACGATGGCACCGTCGACGTGTTCACCGCCGGCCGCAAGATGCGGGTGGCGGTCTCCCCGACCGTGCAGGTCGGCGAGCTCAACCGGGGCCAGTCGGTGAGGCTGAACGAGGCGCTCACCGTCGTGGAGGCGGGCCGGTACGAGACAACCGGCGAGGTGGTCGCGCTTCGCGAGGTGCTCACCGAC
>DASSUA010000319.1:0-14410 GCA_035707525.1 Pseudonocardiaceae bacterium | reverse complement strand
GCCCTCGCCGGCGAAACGGCTGCCCTCGGTCTCCTGATCGGTGTACCAGCTGCCGTGCTCCAGCCGTCCGGCGTTGATCAGGTAGCGCACCGAGGCCGGGCCGATCCGCTTGCCGAACCGCTGCCTGGCCTGCCGCAGCAGTGGCGCGAACCGGCGGTTGAACCCGACCTGCAGCCGGTCGTTGCCGGTCTCGTCGATTGCCGCCAGCACGCCGGCCAGCTCGTCCTCGCCGAGCGCGAGCGGCTTCTCGACGAACACGGCCTTGCCGGCCAGCAGCGCCCGTCTGGTCAGCTCGGCGTGCGAGCTGTGCCTGGTCACCACGAAGACGGCGTGCACGGACGGGTCGGCGAACACGGCATCCACGTCGGTGGACGCCTCTGCGAAGCCGAACTTGCGCCTGGCGTTGGCCGCGGACAGTGCCGAGGTGGTGACCACCTGGCGCAGCATCACGTTGTCGTGCCCGGCCAGGTGCGGCAGCAGCATGGACGATGCGTAGTTCCCGGCCCCCACGAACGCCACCCGCACGGTGCCCCGCACCGCCGGGTGCCCGCCGTTCGCCTCGACCGGGATCCTCGCCGCTTCCGGCGCGACGGGCCGCGGCTCGGTGTACGCCCGCTCGACGGGTTCCGGTCCGGCGGGATCCGGCTCGGGGTAACGGAAGAGAACGGTGACGGCCTTGAGTTCGCCGTCCTTGAGCCGCTGGTAGGTCTGTACGGCGTCGCCGAAGTCCGCCACGTGTGAGATCAGCGGCTCGACATCGACCCGGCCGCGGGCCACCAGGTCGACGAAGCATTCCAGGTTGCGCCGCTCCGTCCAGCGCACGTAGCCGATCGGGTAGTCGCGGCCGTCCAGCTCGTAGCCCGGGTCGTAGCGGCCCGGCCCGTACGAGCGGGAGAACCGGACGTCGAGCTCCTTCTCGTAGTAGGCGTTCCACGGCAGGTCCAGGCGGGTCTTGCCGATGTCCACCACCCGTCCGCGGTCCCTGGCCAGCCGGGCGGCCAGCTCGACCGGCTCGTTCGTGGCGCCACCGGCCGCCAGGTACACCTGGTCCACGCCGTGCCCGGCGGTCAGCTCGCCGACCGCGGCGTCCACGACACCGGACCCGGGGTCGCCGCACACCAGGGCGCCGAGCCGCTCGGCCAGCTCGCAGCGCCGTGGGTCGGGGTCGACCCCGAATACCCGGACGCCGTTCGCCACCAGCAGCTGCACCACGAGCTGCCCGATCAGCCCGAGCCCGATCACCAGCCCCACTTCGCCGAGCGCGGGCTCGCCGCGCCGAACGCCCTGCATGGCAATGGCCCCCACGGTGCCGAACGCGGCGTGCCGCGGATCGACGCCGGCCGGCACCCGGCAGTACAGGTTCTTCGGCACCCAGTTCAGCTCGGAGTGCAGCGCGTGCTCGTTGCCGGCGCAGGCGACGACGTCGCCCACCGCGACGTCGTCGATGCCCTTGCCGACCTCGACCACGACGCCGCACAGCGAGTAGCCCAGCGGGGTGTAGGAGTCCAGCCGGTTGATCACCTTGCGATAGGTGGCGGCCAGACCGTTGGTGGCCACGCTCTGCATCACCTTGGCCACCTGGTCCGGGCGGGAGCGGGCCTTGCCGAGCATCGACATGCTGGCCTGCGAGACCTTCATCAGCTCGGTGCCCGTCGAGATCAGCGAGTAGCTGGTCCGCACCAGCACACCGCCCGGCTTGCAGGCCGGGACCGGCACGTCCAGGAGCGCGAGCTCCCCGCTCTTGTAGTTCTGCACGATCTGCTTCACGCCACGCTCCCTAGGCGGCCGCGACTCGACGGGCGTCGACCGCGCTGCGGTACCAGTACTCGAGGGTCAGCACGTGCCACAGGTGCTTGGACCGGTCCTGCTGGCCCGACGCGTCCTGCGCCACCAGCCGCCGCAGCGCCTCGCCACTCAGAAAGCCCGACCTGACCAGCTCGCCGTCGTTCACCACGTCGTCGACCAGCGGTGCCAGGTCCCGGCTCATCCAGGCCCGCAGCGGCGCGCTGAACAGTCCCTTGGGCCGGTGCACGATCTCGTCGGGCAGGATCGAGGCGGCCGCCGCCTTCAGCGCCATCTTGCCCTTTCCCCGCACGATCTTGCGGCTGCCCGGGATGGCGAACGCGGCCTTGACCACCTCCACGTCCACGAACGGCACCCGCACCTCGGTCGAGGCCGCCATGCTGGACCGGTCGGTGTAGGCCAGGTTGAGGCCGGGCAGGAACAACCGGGCGTCGGCAAGGCACATCCGGTTGACGAAATCGCCGACCGCGTTGTCGTGGTAGGTGTCCGCGTGCTCGGCCAGCACGTCGTCGACGGTGCCGGCGAGGTCGGGGTTCAGCAGGCCGAGCAGCTCGTGCCGGTCGTACATGGTGTAGCTGCGCCGGAACGCGGTCTCCTCGGGCAGCTCCGCGAAGGACAGGAACCGCTTGGCGAACCGCACCGACCGGTAGCCCCGGCGCGAGCTGGCCACCGGAAGCCGGCCGACCGCCGAGGCCAGCGGCCGCCGCAGCAGCGCCGGCAGGCGCTGGTACCGCAAGGCGAGCAGGTTGGCCGCGTGCTTTCGGTAACCCGCGAACAGCTC
Source organism: Pseudonocardiaceae bacterium (assembly GCA_035707525.1). Lineage (GTDB taxonomy): Bacteria > Actinomycetota > Actinomycetes > Mycobacteriales > Pseudonocardiaceae > DASSUA01. The sequence goes on along the minus strand of DASSUA010000319.1, from coordinate 11,826 downwards.
GTCGGCACCCATCCCGGACAGCATCACCTTGACGCCGGCCTGCTTGGCCGCCGTGCAGATCAGGAACGTGTTGATCGCCGCGGGATCGCCGATCGGCTCGTCCAGGTGGTAGATCATCTTCGGCAGCAGGTCGAGGATCCGGGGCGCGATCTCGATCTCGTGCAGCTCGACGCCGAACCTGGCCGCGACCTGGCGGGCGTAGCGCAGGTCGTCCGGCATCGCCTCGAACCTGGCGTCCTCGGCCCGGAACCCGATGGTGTAGGCGGAGATGCCGGGCTGGCTGCGTGCGGCGAGCGCGGTCAGGTAGCTGGAGTCCAGACCGCCGGAGAGGAACGTGGCCACGGGCACGTCGGAGAGCAGATGCCGGCGCGCGGAGTCGGCGACGACAGCGGCCAGATCCGGCTCGTCGGCGTGCGCGGCCTCCTCGGCGACGTCCCGGATCGACCAGAAGCTGCCCCGCTCGACCGTGCCGTCCGGCCGGCAGCGCAGCCAGCTTCCCGGCGGTAGCTTCTCGGCCTCCCGGAACGCGCAGCGGCCGTCCGGCACCCAGTAGTAGAGCAGCGACGCGACCAGCGCGGCCTCGTCGACGTGCAGCGATTCGCCGAGCTCCGCCGCCAGCGCCTTCAGCTCCGAGGCGAAGACCAGCCCGCCGTCGCGGCGGACCAGGAACAGCGGCTTGATCCCGAGCTGGTCGCGGACCAGGGTCAGCTCGCCGGTGTGCTCGTCGAAGATGCCGAAGGCGAACATGCCGCGCAGCCTCGGCAGGCAGCCGGTTCCCCAGCGCCGCCAGGCCCGCAGCAGCACCTCGGTGTCCGAGGTGCCGCGGAAGCGGACGCCGGCCGCCTCCAGCTCGGCGCGCAGCTCCGGCGCGTTGTACAGCTCGCCGTTGTAGGTCAGCGCCAGGCCGTCGTGGACCATCGGCTGGGCGCCGGTCTCGGTCAAGTCGATGATCGACAGCCGGCGGTGGCCGAGATGCACCTCGCCGTCGCCGGCGCGATGGGTGTACCGGCCGGCGCCGTCGGGGCCACGGTGGGCCAGGATGTCGGTCAGCCGATCGGTGAGGGGGCCGCCGTCCGGCCAGCGGTACGTACCTGCGATGCCGCACATGTGCTGTTGCGAACCCTTCCGTCAGCTGCCGAACGGGTGCCGGCGGCGCGGGCGCTGCGGCGGGACATCCGTCATACCCTCGATCTCTTCCGTTGCGGGCCAGATCGGCAGCACCTCGGTCGGGTAGCCGTCCGTGTTCGCGGCGTTGGCGCCGTTGGCCTGGCGGTTTGGTGCCTCGGGTGTCTTCGCTGCGGGGCGGCCGGTCGTTACGCCGGGCGTCTTCCGGCCGGGTTCCGCCGGGGCGGGAGCGGACCCGGCGAAGCCGGCCCGGCCGCGCAGCGCCGTGTGCAGCCCGTCCCACAGGGTGCCGTCCGAGCGGTCCTTGCGGTCCGGGTCGACGAGCACCACGCCGATCACCGGGATCTCCAGGTCGGCGAGCTGGCGCGCCACGGTGTGCAGCCACAGCGTGCTGGCGTGCCCAGCCCGGACCACGAGCAGCGTCTCGGCACCGAGCAGCGGAAGATCGGTCCAGGCGGTGCCGGGGCGCACCGAGCCGACGCCGATCCTGCGCTCGGGCCGGCCGGCCGGCGGCTGGCCGGCGTCGCGCGTGCTCGCGTCGACCACGCGCACCGGCCCGTCGGAGGCGCCAAGGCGCTTGCCGAGGCGGCCGTGGGTCAGGCCGTCGACGACGACCACGTTGCCGTTCCGGCCCAGCTCGGCCGCCATGTCGAGGGCGAGCGCGGCGGTGGTCCGCCGGGTGCCCAGCTCCAGCAGCGACACCGGGCCATCGGTGGCGCCCACGGCTCTGGCCAGCGTCGCGGCGACCCGCCGCCGGCGGCGGGCCAGCCAGGAGGGCAGCCGCGCCGACCAGCGCGGCTGCTCGCGTAGCTGGGCGATGACCGACGCGCCCAGGTGCTCGGCCAGCTCCCGGCGCAACACCGGGCGGTCGCGCACCACCCCGCTGACGGCTGCCAGGCTCAGCCCGGCGGCAAGCGCGAGAAGGAACCCGATGCCCCCGCTCAGGGCGGCGGCACTCAGCATCCCGCGGGGCTTCACCCGGGGTGCGTCGACGATCTGCGTGCCGGCCGCGACCCGCGGCGCGCCGGGGCCGGCGTCCTCGGCGCGGTTGGTCAGCTCGGCGATCTGCGTGGTCAGCTCACCACGGCGGGCGAAGAGCTGCTCCAACTCGGCCTGCCGGTTACGGCGGTCGGCCGCGGTCATCCCGTCGATCGCCGCGTTGACCTGATCCAGCTCTTCCTGGGCCTTCGCGCGCCGGTCGAGCAGCGTCTTGGCGTCGGCCTGGGCGGCGGCCTGCGCCCGTTGCACATGGTCGGCGATGAATGCGTCGGCCAGCGCCTGGGCGCGGGCCTGCGCGTCCAGGTCATCGGAACCCTTGACCTCGAGCTCCAGCACGTTGGTGGTCAGCGCCGTCGCCTCGTAGTCCGCCATGAAGTCCTCGGGGCGGTCGGTGGAGCCGATCCGCTGCAAGGCGAGCCCGGCGATCCGAGCGGTCTTGATCAGCGCGATGTCGGTCAGGATCCGGGATGGGTCGGTCGGCCCCTGGTGGTCCCCCTCGTGCACCACCAGCAATCGGGTAACGGCGGTCGGCGGGGCCGGTATCAAGACCGCAAACGCAACCCCGGCGAGCAGCCCGACCAGGCCGGCGGACAGCCAGGCCTTGCGGGACCGGCGCATGGTCACACCGAGCCGCTGCAGGTCCAGCAGCGGCTCGGGCGTCGGGGTCGAGGTGGCGGTCAAGACGAACCCGCCAGCACGTCTCCCGGCGGGGCGCCGATGGTATCCGCCGGCCGGCCGGCCGGGCGGGTGCGGTACGCCACGACTGCACCGACGATCTGGCGGCCGGCGTCGGCACATGCCTCGACAACCCCGACCAGCTCCCATGCGGTTCGGGTGCCGAGGCTGAGCACCACCAGGACGGTCCCGGCGCCGTCGGGCACGGTCGGCCGGGCGGCGGCGACCTCTGCGACGGTCAGCGCCGGGTACCGCCCGTCGGCCTCGGCGAGACGGGCCAGCCGGTCGGCGGCGCTGTGCGCGGCGGCGTTGTCGTCCGGCACGAGGACGAGCGACGTCGGCGGCCCGGCTTCGGCGTCCCGCAGCCGGGCCAGCGCCCGCCGGTAACGGATATCGCGGCTGGGCTCGTCGCCGGCGATCGGGAGCGGCACCTCGTACCATGGCTCGCGACCGAGAAGCAGTCGCTTGCCCAGTGGTTTCCACCTCTGCTGGCCGGCGGGTTGGTCGGTGGACTCGGCGGTGGCGCGGTCATCGCCGGGCGACGCCTCGGGTACGTCGACGGTGGCCAGCACCGGCGAGCCGAGCGCGGCGGCGATGTCGGACTCGACACGCAACCGCCGGTCGGCCCTGGCCGAGGCCAGGTGACCGAACACGCCGAGGACGAAGGCCAGCAGCGCGCCACCGGCGGCCAGCTCCAGCAAGCTGAGTCCGGCCCGGTGCGACGGCCGCTCGGCCTGACCCATGATCACGACATTCGCCGGGCCGGCCCCGCTGTTCGCCTCGTCCAGCTTCGTCATCGCCTGGGTGAGCGCGGTGCGTAGGTCCTGCAGCTCCGCCCGGATCCGGGGAGACTCCGGGGCGGCCCCTCGCTCGGTGGCCGCCTGCAGCTCCGTTATCCGGTCGTTGACCTTGGTGACCTCCTGCCGAAGCGCCTCGCGCTGCTCACGGAACATCCGGGCCGACGCGTCTGTGGTGTAGTTCGCCAGCTCCGTGGCGTAGCTGACGTATTCCCTGGCCACCTGGTCGGTGAGCTGCTGGGCCCGCTCCGGGGAGTCCGCGGTGCCCTTGATCGTGAGCACGTTGCCGTCCCCGAGGGCGGCGGTCGCCTGCCGCTGCAGCTCGCCGCGGGTCGGGTGCCAGCCGAGCGCGGCCGCGGTGCGGTCCAGCACCACCGAGCTCATTGCCACCTGCGTCTCCGTGACGAGTTCGTCGCTGGTGCGGGTGCCCTGCAGCAGCACGTCGGTCGAGGCCTGGTAGCGGGTCGGGAGCAGCAGCCAGACGCAGGCGCCCAGCAGCGCGCCAAGCACGGCGACGACGACGAAGAACCGCCATCGCCTGCGAAGCATCCGTCCGAGCATGGACAGGCGCACCGCCTCGTCACCCAATGCCGGAGCCTCTCCTCTCGGGACTTGAGCGGACCGCCGGGAGCCAAGTTCTCGCCCGGCCGTCGCGATCGCCGCATTGGCTAAAGGAATGACCCCCATTAAAACGCGTGCGCACCCACGTCCACCATCCGCTCACTCGACGGAGGCGGCGTATGCGCGCAGCAACGCGGTACGCGAATTGGACCACGACAACGGGCCCTCGACGCGTGCTTTACCGAGCGCACCCATCCTGGCTCGCCGCTGCGGATCGTCGAGCAGGCCGGCGATCAGCTTGGCGAACTCGGACACGTCGTTGGCCGGCGCGTACAGCGCGGCGTCGCCGGCCGAGACCCGGGCCTCCCGGAGGTCGAACGAGACGATCGGGCGGCTCATCGCCATGTACTCCATGATCTTGTTCATGGTCGACACGTCGTTGAGCGGGTTGAGCGGGTCCGGGGACAGGCAGACGTCCGCGGTCGACAGGTAGCGCACGAGATCGGCGTCCGGAATACGGCCGGTGAACTCGACCGCATCGGACAGCCCGAGCCGGCCGGACAGCTCGACCATCGCGTCGAACGTGTCGCCCGCCCCGACGAACACCGCGTGCCAGTCGGTGCGGCCGAGCTCCTCGCGCAGCGCGGCCAGCGACCGCAGGGCGTAGTCGACACCGTCCTGCGGGCCCATCACGCCCAGGTAGCACAGCAGGTGCGGCTTCCCGCGCTTGAGCTCGGGCTCGGCCGGGACCTGCCGGAAGCGGTCGACGGCCGGGGCGCTGCGCACGACGAACACGTCCTGCGGGCGCTTGTGGCCGCGGCGCAGCGCGACCTCGCGGTAGCTTTCGTTGGTCGCGATCACCACGTCGGCGCTGCGGTAAGTGAGCCGCTCCAGCAGGCACACCGCGCGGTAGAGCAGGTCCTCGCCTCGGTCGAAGCGGGACAGGTACAGCTCCGGCACCAGGTCGTGCTGGTCGAAGATGAACCGGGCGCCGCGCCACTTGAGCCACTTGGCGACCAGGAACAGCAGATCGGGCGGGTTGCAGGCGTGCACGACGTCGACCGGGCCGGCCGCCCGCACCCGGCGGGCCAGCCGGAAGGTGTGCCACAGCGCCGAGCCGTACTCGGCGAGGTAGCCCGCCGGCCCGCCGGTCGCGGCGCGCAGCGGGTAGCGGTGGATCCGCACCCCGTCGAGCTCTTCGAACGGCTCGGTGTCCCGTTTGGTGCCCTGCGGGCAGATGACCTCGACCTGCCAGCCGGCGTCGCGCAGGGTCGTGCACTCCTGCCAGACCCGCCGGTCGAACGGGACCGAGAGGTTCTCTACAAGAATCAGTGCTCTACCAGCCAAGTCCCACGTATCCAGGTTGAGCCCGGCGCTGGTCGGCGTCGGGGAGGCGGACCAGGTCGATGACCGTGCGGTCGCCCGTGCGGTGCAGGGCCTGCAGCACGGCTGGGTCCTTGCAGCCGATGACGCACACCTCGGCGTGCGCCAGCACGTCCTCTACCGAGCTGGACAGCAGATCACCCAGGTGCGGCAACCGGTTCTCGATGTACTCGCGGTTGGCGCCCATCAATCTGGAGAGCTGGACGTTGGCGTCATAGATACGTACCCGGTAGCCCTTGCCGACGAGTCGCTCGGCGAGCTCGACCAGAGGGCTCTCCCGAAGGTCGTCGGTGCCGGGTTTGAAGGACAGGCCGAACAGCCCGATCCGGCGCCGCCCGGTCGCGGCGATCAGCTCGAACGCCCGCCGCAGGTGCTCCTCGTTGGAGGGCAGGACGTGCTCGAGGATCGGCACCGAGACGTCGGCCCGCCGGGCCGCGTAGACCAGCCCGCGCAGGTCCTTCGGCAGGCACGAGCCGCCGAAGGCGAAGCCCGGACGCAGGTAGGCGGGGCTGATGTTGAGCTTGCGGTCGGCGAGGAACACGTCCATCACCCGGTGCGAGTCCAGGCCGAGGGCCCGGCAGACCGCGCCGAGCTCGTTGGCGAACCCGATCTTGAGGCCGTGGAAGGCGTTGTCGGCGTACTTGGTCATCTCGGCCACCGGGACCGGCACCCGGAACACGTCCCCGGGCAGTCCCTCGTACAGCGCGGCCACCACGTCGCCGCTGGCGGTGTCGAACTCGCCGATGACGGTCTTCGGCGGGTCGAAGAAGTCCCGCACGCTCGTCCCCTCGCGCAGGAACTCGGGGTTGACCGCGACGCCGAAGTCCTGGCCCGCGGTCTTGCCCGAGGCCCGTTCCAGGATCGGGACCAGCAGATCCAGGCACGTTCCTGGCAGCATCGTGCTGCGGAACACCACCGTGTGCCGGTGGCTGTGGCGCCCGAGCGCCTGGCCGATCTGCTCGGCCACCCGCTCCAGGTAGGTCGTGGACAGGCTGCCGTTGGGCGCCGACGGGGTGCCGACGCACACCAGCGACACCTCGGTGGCGCCGACGGCGGCGTCGACGTCGGCGCCGGCCCGCAGCGCCCCGGAGCCGACCACCTCCGCGGTGAGCTCACCGATCTGCTCCTCGACGACCGGCGCCTGCCCGCGGGTGATGAGGTCGATCTTGACGGGGTTGACGTCGACGCCGACGACCTCGTGCCCGCGAGCCGCCAGGCAGGCCGCCGAGACGCAGCCGACGTAGCCGAGCCCAAAGACACTGATCTTCATGCTGAGTTTGCCTCCATGCCCCATTGCGAACCGCTGGGCCGGAGGCGATCGGTCGCCTCCCCCGCTGACCGTTGCATCGGAGGCTGCGTCTTGGTCGTTACTGCGCGCAGCGTCCAGCCCAGCGTGTGATCACGGATTGACACCAAACGGTGGTCGCTCAAGTCACAAGGTGGCCGCGTACCACTCCACGGTCCGGCCGGTCGTCGCGCGCCAGCCGAGCAGCCGGTCGGCCAGCTCAGGTCCGGCGCCGGTCACGGCGGTCATCAGGTTGACCGCGCCGGCCAGATTGGCGCCATGCCGTCTCCAAGATCATCTGGGCGTGGGGTGGCGGCAGCGCTGCCACCACCGGATTCGCAGGGCCCGTGGCTTGAGGCCCGAACCGGCTATCGCTGCGACGACCTCGGACGCTTCTACCTGCGGCGGAGACCACCCTGTCGAAGTACAGTAACCATCTGATCACGCCCTGGCCTGCACCTCTACCACGGTGGGGCCCGGGGACTGGGCGTAGAGCTCGTCGATCTCGCTGGCGTACTTGTCGGCGATCGGGCGGCGCCGCAGCTTCATTGTCGGGGTGAGCTCGTCGCCGCCAGGCTCCCACTGGTCGGGCAGGATGCGGAAGCGCTTGATCTGCTCGGCGCGGGACAATCGCTGGTTGCCCTCGGCGACGGCCTCCCGGATCGCGGCAAGGATCTTCTCGTCCCCGGCGAGCCCGGCCGGCGAGGCGCCCGCGCCACCCGTCATGGCCGCGGCGACCTCCGGGTCCAGTGTGATCAGCGCGGTCACGTACGGGCGGGAGTCACCGATCGCCACCGCCTGGCCGACGAGCGGCGAGACGGCCTTGACCGCGTTCTCGATGTTGGTCGGCGACATGTTCTTGCCGCCCTCGCTGATGATCAGCTCCTTCTTGCGGTCGACGATCGAGACGAAGCCGTCCCCGTCGATCGTGGCGATGTCGCCGGTGTGCACCCAGCCCTGCGGGTCGATCGCGGTCGCCGACATCTGCGGGTCCCGCCGGTAGCCGCTCATGTTCATGGGCCCGCGGATGAGCAGTTCGCCATCCTCGGCCAGCCGCAGCTCGGCGCAGGACAAGGCCCGCCCGACCGTGCCGAGGCGGACCTGGCCGGGGGCGTTCAGCGTGCCGACGCCGGTGGTCTCCGACATCCCCCACACCTCATATACGGGGATCCCGATGCCGTGGAAGAACGCTAGCGTCTCCGCCGGGATGGCCGCCGCGCCCGAGGCGGCCCAGCGCAGCTGGTCCATGCCGATCGCGTGGCGCAGCTTGGCCAGCACCAACCGGTCGGCCAGCCGGTGCTGCACGGCCAGCCACGGCGACACCCGCCGCCCGTCCAGCGCGCGCTGGGTGGCGCGGCCACCGGCGCCGATCGCCCAGGTCGCGATCCGGCGCTTGGCGGCCTTGGGCTCGGCGGCGATCCTGGCCTCGATCCCGGCCTTGACCTTCTGCCAGACCCTCGGCACCCCGAAGAACAAGGTGGGCCGGGTGTCCAACAGCGCCGGCGCGACCTTGCGCGGGTCGTCCACGCAGGTGATCTGTGCGCCGCGGACCAGCCCGGTGTAGTGCGAGGCGACCCGGTCGGCGATGTGCGCTGCCGGGAGGTAGGAGACGATCCGGTCGTCGAGTTTGGACTCGATGTGCTCCAGCAGCGCCGCCAGCTGCGCCATGACGTTGGCGTTGGTGATCTCCACGCCCTTCGGCGGGCCGGTCGTGCCCGAGGTGTAGATGAGCGTGACGACGTCCTGCGGCGTGGTCGCCCGCCAGGCGCCGTCGAAGTCGAAGCCGGGGTCGCCGCGGCCCTGCAGCTCCTCGAGCGTCATGGCGCCCTCGTCGGGCCCGTCCACGCAGACCACGTGCTCGACCGCGGTGCCGGCGGCCCGGATGCGCGGCAGGAACTGCCGCTCGGTGACCACGACCCGGTTGGCGGCGTGGCCGAACAGGTAGTTGATCTGTTCCGGCGAGCTCGTGTTGTAGATCGAGAACGGGATCGCCCCGAGATGCAGCGTGGCCGTGTCGACCAGCTCGTACTCGGGCCGGTTGGTGAGCATGAGCGCGACCGTGTCGGCGCGGCCGACACCGATCGCCGCCAGCCCGGCCGCGATCGCGCGGACCCGCTGCGCGTACTCGCGCCAGGTGATCGTCTGGGTGTCGCCGACCGTGCGGAGCGCGACCCCGTCCGGGTCCATGGCCGCGGTCAGCTGAAACCCCTCGCACAGCGTGCGCACGGAGGTACCGGACGGATGTGGGCAGCTCGGCTCGTTCGTCATGGCCGCCTCCGCGTCTCTGCACTGCCGGAACGCTCCACCCTAGAGGTTTGCGGCGTGAAACTGGTGTGCTGACTGGAGGCGGTCGGTGACGCGGTGCCGGCGGCGGGGGATCGCCTGCGAGAAGGACTGTGGCTGTGCTGGCGAGGGCTGTGCTGGCGAGGGCTGTGCTGGCGACGGGTTCGCGCCGGCAGCCACTCCCGCGCTGGCCGGCAGGGCGCCGTTCGGTGGGTGAGGTGGATTGGCCAACGGGCTCTGCGGCGTGGACCCGGTCGCACCGCGCGTCGCCCCGCATCGCTGCCGATCCTGTGAACCGCGGGCGTCATTCGCTCCGCACGGTGGGCACGTGGGCGTCACTCGCTTCGCTACACGAAGCGTGGGCGTCATTCGCTCCGGGACTGGGCGTGGGCGTCATTCGCTCCGGGACCGGGCGCGCGGGCGTCATCCGATCCCCTCGTGTCACCGCGATGGCCGGTCTTGTCCGACCTACGGCGACGCCGCCGGCCACCAGCCGGAACGTCCATTCAGCATTCGGGCCAGAACCGTGGCATCGTGGTGACGGCTGGTGCGCACGTGGTCGCGCTTGGTGCTGTCAGGTGCGACATTCGGCGCTGCGTCGTTGCCCGGCGGCTGTTGCCGGCCCGCGCTGGCCCCAATCCGCCGATGATCGCCAAAAGTGTGAAGCCACCATGCACCTTCGCGCTCGAACTGCATGGTGAGCTCACACTTTTGGCGATCATGAGTGCTGGCGCGCCCGATCACGTGGCGGGCCGTGCCCGCTCCACCCGGCCCACCTTCACGTATGACCATCAGTAACGACGAGTACCCAAGCGCGGCGCTACGTATCGCACTGGCCGAGGCGCCAGAGCGTCATGATGGCTGTTGGGTGTGGCTCTTCTGGATGGACCGTCCTCCACCGCCGCAACCGTGTGTCCAACGTGTCGCGCATGGCGGCTTCGCTGGGTCACGGGCACCGCTGGACGGTGAGGGTCATGACGCGGTCGCCCCTTTGTGGCCACTCCACCCGGCTCATGATCATTGTTTTGGTGCCGGTAGCCGCGCTCAGCGCGGTTCACGGCACCGAAACGGTGATCATGACCCGCTCCGGCGTCCGGGACCACCGTGATGTGCCGGTGTAGTTACCTGTGGTCACCCCTGCGGGGCCGGTTGGGGCGTCGGAGGGCGCGGCCGGTCCGGTGACCCGTCACGACCGCTGACAGGGTGATGTGACCACGCGGGGTAGGCGCGAAGGTGTCCGGTGGGCGAACAGGCACCGGTCCGTCCAATGGAGCGACACCCAAGGCCACGGACCGCGCTCAGCGGCTCAACCGGCCAACACGTTTACTCAGATCGGGGTGGCGAACTCGCTGATCGGCCCGCGCAGCGCCGCGATCACCTCGGCCCACAGCCCGGTCACCAGCATCGCGCCGATCACCAGCAGCAGGCCGCCGCCGATCTGCTGCACCAGCCGGGTGTGCCGGCGCAGCCAGCCGGCCGTGCGCACCGCCCAGCTCGCGCCGAGCGCGAGCACCACGAACGGCAGCCCGAGGCCGAGGCAGTACGCCACGATCAGGGCGATCCCGCGGCCGGTCGTCGGGCCGACGTCGGTCGCGCTGGCCACCGCGATCACACCGGCGAGCGTCGGACCGAGGCAGGGCGTCCAGCCCAGCCCGTAGACCGCCCCGAGCAGCGGCGCGCCCCACAGCCCGTCGCGCGGCCTGGCGGCCAGCCGGACGTTGCGCTGCAGCGGCGGCACCAGGCCGAGGAACACCAGGCCCATCACGATCGTGACGACTCCGCCGATGCGTTGCAGCAGCCGCTCGTTGAGCAGCAGGGCGTCGGCCAGGCCGAGCACGGCGAGCATCGCGGTCATGAACACCACGGTGAAGCCGAGCACGAACAGCAGCGCGGCCCCGGCGACCCGCCAGCGCCCCGCCGGCCGGGGCTCGGTCTCGGACACCCGCGGGCGCTGGCCGCCGACCAGCCCGGCCAGGTAGGCGAGGTACCCCGGGACCAGCGGCAGGCTGCACGGCGACGCGAACGACACGGCACCGGCGGCGATCGCGACCGCCGCCGCCAGCAGCAGCGGCCCCGAGATCGCCAGTTGGGTCAGGTCCACCAGCCTCTGTCTCCGCAGGAGCTCCGAATGACGCGCGTACGTATCGATCGAGCCTACCCACGGGAGGTCGCTCACGATCACCGCTGCACCAGTGCCACGATTGTGGTTATGAAGGCACGCATTCTGGTGGTGGATGACGACCCCGCGCTGGCCGAGATGCTGACGATCGTGCTGCGCGGCGAGGGGTTCGACACCGCGGTGGTCGGCGACGGCACCAAGGCGCTGCCGGCCCTGCGCGAGCTCAAGCCCGACCTGGTGCTGCTCGACCTGATGCTGCCCGGGATGAACGGCATCGACGTATGCAAGGCGATCCGCGCCGAGTCCGGCGTGCCGATCGTGATGCTGACCGCCAAGAGCGACACCGTTGACGTCGTGCTCGGGCTGGAGTCCGGCGCCGACGACTACGTGGTCAAGCCGTTCAAGCCCAAGGAGCTGGTCGCCCGGATGCGGGCCCGGCTGCGCCGGGGCGAGGACGTGGCGCCGGAGATGCTGACCATCGGCCCGCCCGGCAACCAGATCTCCATCGACGTGCCGGCGCACACCGTCAGCCGGGACGGCGAGGAGGTCAAGCTCACCCCACTGGAGTTCGACCTGCTGGTCGCGCTCGCCCGCAAGCC
>DASSUA010000318.1:0-3917 GCA_035707525.1 Pseudonocardiaceae bacterium | reverse complement strand
CGCCCTTGCGGATCGATTCAGAAGGGCGATAACTTCGTGATCAACTCGACGCGGCCGTTGCGATCTCGGTAAGCGGCGGGTCTGCGGCCAACCAGCTGTCACGTTGAGTGAGAGCGGGTGGTCGAGACGAGCATCGCCGCTCGATGTGAACCAAACCCGGACCCGCACGGGTTCGAGACCGCAACGACGATGACGGCGTCGGCTGCGTGAGCGGACAGCGAAACGACCGGGTTGACGGATCAGTCAACGAGGCGGGGGCTTGTTGACTCATTCGTCAACCCGGTAAGAACCGGCACACCACCGTGCCCGGCTGGCGCATCACCGGCGTACACCAGGCCGGTCGCCGTGTCCTCGCTTGACGCGCACCGCAGGACGGTCGCTGTATGCCGGGGTCCGCTAGGCAACACCGGTAATTCCGCCGATGCGTGAAGCGTGACGACTCGTCAACGATGAGTAGCCGTTGGCTCTGCCGATGAGTAGGGAGAACGGCGATGAGATCAAGGCGCATGATCGCGGGGCTGGTGTTTTCGCTCGCCCTGGTCGGCACTGGCGGCGTGTCCGCCCCGACGGCGATGGCGGAGTCGTTCCCGCGTGGCCCGGACCCGACGAACTCCTACATCGAGCAGTCCAGTGGCGGGTTCGCGGTGACGCAGTCGAGCATCTCCCCGTTCGTCCCCGGCTTCGACGGCGGGGTGATCTACTACCCGACCAGCACCGCGCAGGGCACCTATGGCGCGGTGGCGATCTCGCCCGGCTACACCGCGCGCTGGTCGAGCCTGAGCTGGCTGGGCCCGCGGCTGGCCTCGTTCGGCTTCGTGGTGATCGGCATCGAGACGGAATCGATCTACGATCAGCCTGACTCCCGGGGGCGGCAGCTGCTGGCGGCGCTGGACTGGGCCGTCAGCAGCAGCCCCGCGGCCAGCCGGATCGACCGCAACCGGCTGGCTGTCGCCGGCCACTCGATGGGCGGCGGCGGTTCGCTGTACGCCGCGCGCACCAGGTCATCGCTGCAGGCGGCGATCCCGCTAGCGCCATGGCACACCACGAAGACCTGGTCCACGGTGCTGGTGCCGACGCTGATCATCGGCGGTGAGAACGACTCGGTCGCGCCGGTGTCCACGCACTCCGAGCTGTTCTACGCGAGCATCCCGAGCTCGTCCGAGAAGGCGTATCTGGAGCTCAACGGTGCCAGCCACTTCTTCCCGAACAGCCCGAACACGGCGCAGGCCCGGATGATGATCTCCTGGCTCAAGGCGTTCGTCGACAATGACCCGCGGTACCTGCAGTTCCTGTGCCCCGGACCGTCGCCCGGCCTGACCGTCGAGGAGTACCGCAACACCTGCCCGCTGACCATCTAGCGATTCCCGGCAGACCCGGTGGCGGCCGACGAGACGGCCGCCACCGGGTCGACGCATATCGACTCGGTCACCACTCAGTCACCACACTGTCACCCATGGCCGCATGCATGCGTGGCCGCGACGAGGAGCTGGCGGCCATCGCCGCAGCGCTCGACGCGGCACGCGACGGGCGTGGTTCGGCGCTGGCCCTGGCGGCCGAGCCCGGCATGGGCAGCACCACGATGCTCGCCGCGGTCCGGGCGACCGCCACGGACCTCCTGGTGCTCGACGCCGAGGGGGTGCCCGACGAGGCGGTGAGCCCGCTGGCCGGGCTGAACCGCCTGCTGCAACCGCTCGCCGGCCGCGTCGCGGGCCTGCCGGCCTGGTGTGCCGCGGCGCTCGCCCCGGTGTTCGACGGCGGATCGCCGGGCGACCCGTTCTCGCTCGGCCGGGCGGTACACCGGTTGATCTCGGCCGCGGCCGCCGAGTGTCCGGTGCTCGGGCTGGTCGACGACGCGCAGCTGATGGACGCCGTCTCGGTCGCCGCGCTGGCATTCACCGCGCGGCGGCTCGCCGGGGTGCCCGCGCTGCTGGTGCTGGCGGCCGGGCCCGACGCCGACGACCGGCTGGCCGCGGTGCCGAGGCTGCCGCTGGGGTCGCTGCCCGTCGAGGCCTGCCGGCAGCTGCTCGCCGACCGTGTCCCCGGGGGTGTGCCCGATGACCTGGCCGAGGATCTGCTGGAGCTCGCGGCGGGCAACCCGCTGGCCCTGGTCGAGCTGGCCACCGCGCTGACCCCCGGGCAGCTGGCCGGCGGGGCCCCCGGACCGGACCGGCTGGCACCGGGCAGCCGGCTGCGGACCGCCCTGCGGCGCCGCTTCGATCAGCTGTCACCGGACGCTCGGCGGCTGGTTGCGCTGGCCGTCGTCGACGAGCACCTGGACACCGACACGCTCGTGCGGGCGGCGGCCGCCGCCGGTCTCGACCTGGCGGCCATGGCCGAGGCGACGTCGGCGGGCCTGGTCCGGCTTGACGGCGAGCTCGTCGAGCTGCCGAGCCCGCTGGCCCGGGCGACGCTGCACGCCGATCTCCCGCTGGCAGACCGGCAGGCCGCCCACCGGCTGCTGGCCGCCGTGCTCGACCCGGCGCAGCAGCGGTTGCGACGGACGCTGCATCGGGTCGCGATCGCCGACGGTGCGCGCGATGCGCTCGCCGGCGAGCTGGCCGGGGCCGCGTGCGCCGCCCGGTCCGGCGGCGACCAGGCCGGGGCGTCGCGCGGGTACCAGCTCGCCGCGGCGCTCACCACCGTGCCCCGGCTTCGCGTGCTGCGCCTGGTCGACGCCGCGACCGGGTTCTCGCTAGCCGGCCGGACCCGGCACGCCAGGGCGTTGCTGCGGCAGGCCAGGCCGCTGGCCGCGAGCGGCGAGCTGCGCGGGCTGGTGGACCTACGGCACGGCGAGATCGAGTTGCGCGACGGCTCACCGGCGCTGGCCAACGAGACGCTGCTGCGGGCGGCGGAGGAGCTGTCCGGGTCGGACCGGCGGCTCGCCGTCACCGCGCTCGTGCTGGCCGGCGAGGCGAGCTGCCTGGCCGGCAACTACGAGCACTACCTGGCGGTCGCGGCCCGGGCGCAGCGGCTGCGGCGGCCGGACGAGCCGGCGGCCATCCGGCTGATGTTCGACTACTTCGCCGGCACCGCCGCCACCTACGCGGGCCGGCACGCCGAGGCGGTCGAGCCGCTGCGCCGCGTGGTGCGGGAGGCCAGCGCTACCGGCGACGCCATGTCGATGATCTGGGCCAGCGACGCCGCGTACATCCTGGGCGACCCGGTCGTCGCCCAGGAGTTGGCCACCAGGGCCGTGGCGACCGCCCGCGACCAGGGCAAGGTGGCGCTGCTGCCGTGGGCGTTGGTGTACCTGTCGATGGCCGCGCTGCTGCACGACCGGCACAACACCGCCCTGTCCACGTCGCTCGATGCGATCCGGGTGGCCAGCGCGACCGGGCAGCAGAACCGCGTCGTCGACCACCTGACGATCCTCGCGCTCGGCGCCGCCCTGCTCGGCGACGGCGAAAGCGCGCGGCTGCGCCTCGACGCCGCGACCAGGCAGGCACACTGCCGCGGGCTCGGCCGGCCCAGCGCGCTCAGCTCGTGGGCGGCCGCGTGCGCCGACCTGGCCGACGACCGCCCCGCGGACGCCATGGACCGGCTGCGCTCGATGGCCGCCGGCACCGGCTACCTGCACCCGGCGATCCGGGTGCTGGCCGCGCCGCACTTCGTCGAGGCCGCCGTGCGCTGCGGGGAGCGGGCCAAGGCCCAGCACGCCCTGGAGATCTTCGACCGCTGGGCGAGCACGACCGGCAGCGCGCCGCGGCTGGCCCAGTCGCACCGCTGCCACGCCTTGCTGGCCGGCGGCGCCGCCGGGACCGAGGAGCACTTCCGGGAGGCGATCCGGCTGCACCGGGCCAGCAACACCGTCCTGGAGCTCGCCAAGACCGAGCTGTTCTACGCCCACCAGCTGCGCAGATCCCGCCAGCCCGGGGCGGCCCGCGGGCACCTGCGGGACGCGGTGAAGATCTTCGACC
>DASSUA010000317.1:0-2522 GCA_035707525.1 Pseudonocardiaceae bacterium | reverse complement strand
CGACTCGTCGCTGGCGTACCAGGGGGCCGGGCGCACCTTGTCCGTCGACGACGTGGCGTGGCTGTCATCGTGGGCGACCGGCGGGCTCAAGCCGCACCTGGTGGTGCTGCTCGACGTGGAGCCCACACTGGGGCTGGCCCGGGCCAGCAGCCGGGGCCACGGTGCCGACCGGCTGGAGAGCGAGTCGCTGGCGTTCCACGAGCGGGTACGGCATGCGTTCCTCGACCTGGCCGCCGCCGACCCGCCGCGCTACCTCGTGCTCGACGCCCGCCGCCCGGCGGAGGAGCTGACCGCTGCGGCGGTCGAGCGGGTGCTCACGCTCCTACCGCCAGCGCCACCCGAGCCGGTGGCGTCATCCGACGACCTCTTCGAGTCCAAGATGGACGTTGAGCTGGAGCGGCGGTCCTAGCGTGCCACTGTCAGGACCCGAGATGGACCATGGTGACGTCTTCGTCTCGCTGGTGGGCCAGGAGGAGGCCGTCACCACGCTGCGACGGGCTGCCGCCGCGGCGGCCGCCGTGGTCCGCGGCGGGGAGGCGCCTGCCGGTGCGATGACCCATGCCTGGCTCTTTACCGGGCCGCCCGGGTCTGGCCGGTCGGTCGCCGCGCGCGCCTTGGCGGCCGCGCTGCAGTGCGAGACAGGCACCGGGTGCGGCGCCTGCCCGGGCTGCCACACCGCTCTGGCCGGCACGCACGCCGACGTGCGGTTCGTGGTGCCGGAAGGGCTGTCGATCGGCGTCGGCGAGATGCGGGCGCTGGTGCTGCGCGCGGCCAGCGTGCCGGCCAGCGGCCGCTGGCAGGTGCTGTTGGTCGAAGACGCCGACCGGCTGACCGAGGCGGCCGGAAACGCGCTGCTGAAGGCGATCGAGGAACCGCCGGCCCGCACCGTGTTCCTGCTGTGTACGCCGTCCACGCATCCGGACGACATCTCTGTCACCATCCGTTCCCGCTGCCGGCTGGTGGCGCTGCGCCCACCCCCGGCCGATGCGGTGGCGCAGCTGCTCGCCCGCCGGGACGGCATCGCCCCGCAGACCGCAGCCTGGGCGGCGGCCGCGGCGCAGGGGCACATCGGCCGGGCGCGCCGGCTGGCGGCCGATCCACAGGCGCGCGCGCGGCGTGAGGCGGTGCTCGGCATACCGCGCCGGCTGAGCGGCGTGGGCGCCTGCTTCGAGGCGGCCTCGGCCCTGATCGAGGCGGCCGAGGCGGAGGCGGCGGCCGCAGTGTCCGATGTGGACCAAGTCGAGCGGGCCGCGCTAGAGACGGCGCTCGGCGCGGGCGCCACGGGGCGCGGCACGTCCGGTGCGATCCGCGGGGCGGCCGGGGTGCTCAAGGACCTCGAGCGGCGGCAGCGGTCCCGGGCGACGCGGGCACAGCGGGACGCGCTCGACCGCGCATTGGTCGATCTCGCCGGCTTCTACCGGGATGTGCTGGCCCGCCGGCTGGGCGCCGAGGTGGCTCCGGTGCACGCCGACACCGCCGGAGTCACCGAGGTGGCCGCGGCCCGGTGGACCGCCGAGAGCGCGCTGCGCCGGCTGGAGGCGGTCCTCGCCTGCCGGGACGCCATCGCGCAGAACGTCAAGCCGCGGATCGCCGTGGAGGCGATGATGCTCTCGCTGTGGCGGGGCTGAGCGACTCGCCGCAGGACCTGCCGCGTTATCCACAGGCCTCCCACCGCTGCCTTGTGGCGGGTACGGTGAGGCGCCGTAGGAGCCGCGACGACCATCCAATGAGGAGCCGCCGGTCATGGGCCGCGAGATCGACGAGGTCTGGATCGAGGAGGCTATCGAGCGCTATCGCCGCATCGAGGCGCTGCAGGCAGACTTCGACAAGGCTGTGCGCGGCGTGGAGGTGACGGTGCGCTCCCCGGACGGGCTGGTCGAGGTGGTGGTGGCCGGGGATGGCACGGTCCGCGACGTGGCGATCGTCGCGCCGCTGCACGGGCGGAGCAGCGCGGAGGTCTCCGCGTCGATCCGCGCGGCCGTGGCGGCCGCCGGCGATGCCGCGGCGTGGGCACGGCAGAAGCTGCACGCCGAGACGTTCGGCGACTACCACCCGCTGGGGCAGCCGTGAGCCTGCGCGAGCTGGCGTCGCAGATCGACGCCTCCAGCCAGGTGCTGGCCGGGGCCAGCGTGCGGGTGTCCGATCTCGTTCCGCCCCCCGCGGCCTTTGGCGCGGATGCCCCAGGCCGCCTCGGCGAGCTGGGCCGGGCCCTGCACGCTCAAGTGGCGGCGGCGCTGGCCGCCCGGTCCAGGGAGGCCGCCGCCCATGGGGCGCGGCTGGGCGATGTCGCGGAGATGCTGCGGTGGGTCGGGGCGAGCTACGCGGAGGCCGAGGAGTCCGCGCAGCTTAGGCACTGGCGGGCACAGGAGGGCCGGTCGTGATGGACGCCTTGGACCAGCTGGCCGCCACCGCGGCCGATCTGCTGACCCGGGTCGATGCCACGATGGCGCGCTGCGGCGCACCCGAGGACCATCCGGTGTGGCCGCTGCTGCGCCGGCTGGGGGCGCTGCCCGGTGAAGCCG
>DASSUA010000316.1:0-5497 GCA_035707525.1 Pseudonocardiaceae bacterium | reverse complement strand
TGAGACCGCCGCAGATCAGCGCGACCACGGTCGCGGCGAGCGCGCCGAGCCGGTACCGCAGCGAGCGCAGGACCAGCCGCAGCATCAGGAC
This sequence comes from Pseudonocardiaceae bacterium, assembly GCA_035707525.1. Taxonomy (GTDB): domain Bacteria; phylum Actinomycetota; class Actinomycetes; order Mycobacteriales; family Pseudonocardiaceae; genus DASSUA01. Next base: position 5,406 of record DASSUA010000316.1, on the reverse strand, counting down.
GCTCCCGTCACGCCGGCCGCGACGGCGGTGAGCCTGGTCATGTGCTCTGCGACGGTGGTGGACGTCGGGCCGGTGAGCTCGTCGACCACCTGGCCGTCGGCGAGGAACACCACCCGGTCGGCGAAGGCCGCGGCCACCGGGTCGTGGGTGACCATCACCAGCGTCTGGCCGGCCGAGTCGACGCACTCCCGCAGCAGCTCCAGCACGTCCTGGGAGCTGCGCGAGTCCAGCTGGCCGGTGGGCTCGTCGGCGAAGATCACCGCCGGTTTGGTCACCAGCGCCCTGGCGATCGCGACCCGCTGCTGCTGGCCGCCGGAGAGCTGGCCCGGCAGGTGACCGGTGCGGTCACCGAGGCCGACCCGGTTCAGCACCGTCGCGCACCGGTCGCGGTCGATCCGGGCGCCGGCGAGCTCGAGGGGCAGCGTCACGTTCTCGAGCACGGTGAGCGTGGGCAACAGGTTGAACGCCTGGAACACGAAGCCGACCCGCTCCCGGCGCAGCTTCGTCAGCGCCGTCTCGCGCATCTCGGTCAGTTCCCTGCCGTCGAGCATGACCGAGCCCGACGTCGGGCGGTCGAGCCCGGCCGCGCAGTGCAGCAGCGTGCTCTTGCCGGATCCGGACGGGCCCATGACCGCGGTGAACGTGCCATGCCGGAACTCGACGGTGACGCCGGCGAGCGCGACGACGGTGTTGTCGGTGTTGTCGGTGTCAGTGGTGTCAGTGTTGTCAGTGTTGTCAGTGTTGTTGCCGGAGCCGTTGGAGCCGCCGAACACCTTGCGCACGTTCGTCAGGGCGACGGCGACGGCCGGGCCGTCGCGGTCGGGGCTGATCATGGTCGGTTCCTTCCCAAACGGCTCGCTTTCGGGCGCTGACTGCGCGCGACGGGGCGAAACTCTAGGTCAAGCTAACGTGACGGTGTTCACCGGCAAATAGCCTTGGACCCCTACCCGGGGTGGTGCCGGGCCTACCGCCGAACGCGCGCCGCCGCGGCGAAGTCAGGGGTTCGGCCCGCCCCGTTTCCCGGTGTGCACGCCCAGATCCGTGCGGTATACGTACGGTGTCCGCGGCCGCGCGCCCCGCGACGGCGGTTCGCCGCGATCACCTGGCCCACAAGATCACCTGGCCCACTAGGAGGAGCCGATGACGGACGGGCGGGTCGCTATCGAGGCGACCGGACTGTGCAAGTCGTTCGGGTCCGTGGACGTGCTCACCGGCGTCGACCTGGCGGTGGAGCGCGGCACGCTGCTCGCGCTGCTCGGCCAGAACGGCGCCGGCAAGACCACGTTCGTGCGGATCCTGACCACGCTGCTGCGGCCGGACCGCGGTCGCGGGGCGGTCAACGGCTACGACGTGGTGCGCCAGGCCAACGACGTGCGCGCCTCGATCGGCCTGACCGGCCAGAACACGGCGGTCGACAAGCTGCTCACCGGCCGGGAGAACCTGGTCATGATGGGCCGGCTGTGCGACCTGGGGCCGGCCGGGGCCCGGCGGCGCGCCGAGCAGCTGCTCGAGCAGTTCGAGCTGGTAGACGCGGCGGACCGGCAGGTGAAGACCTACTCGGGTGGCATGCGCCGCCGGCTCGACCTTTCGATCAGCCTGATCACCGCGCCGCCCGTGCTGTTCCTGGACGAGCCGACGACCGGCCTCGACCCGCGCAGCCGGCTGACGATGTGGGACACGATCCGCGCCCTGCTGGGCGGGGGCACGACGGTCCTGCTCACCACCCAGTACCTGGAGGAGGCGGACCGGCTGGCCGATCAGGTCGCGGTGCTCGACGGCGGCCGGATCGTCGCGCAGGGGACGCCGAACGAGCTCAAGCGCAAGGTCGGCACCGACCGCGCCGAGCTGTCCTTCGCCGACGAGGCGGCGTTCGACCGGGCCGGCGAGCTGCTGCGCGACGAGAACGTCCGGGGCGACCGGCAGCAGGCCACCCTCAGCATCCCCATGCACGACGTCAAGCAGCTCAAGTGCGTCCTCGACCGGATGGAGAGCGGCGGCGTGGAGGTGACCGGCCTGGCCGTCACCAAGCCGACCCTCGACGACGTGCTGCTTGCGGTCATCGGCAGGCCGGCAACCAGGTCGGCCGGCCAGGAGGAGCGGACAGCATGACCGAGATGACCGCGGTTGCGACCGGCGGGACCCGACACCGTTCCGGGCTGCGCACGGCGCTGCGCGACTCGGCGGTGCTCAGCGGGCGCAGCATCCGGCACATCGTGCGCAACCCCGAGCAGGCCATGGTCGTGGTGTTCCTGCCGATCATGCTGCTGGTGCTGTTCCGCTACCTGTTCGGTGGCGCGATCCAGACCGGCGCCGGCGGCTACGTCAACTACCTGATCGCCGGCATCATGGTGATCAGCGTGGCGTTCAACGCGACCACGACGACGGTCGGCGTGTGCACCGACATGCTCGAGGGCATCGTCGAGCGGTTCCGCTCGATGCCGATGGTGAGCACCGCGGTGCTCACCGCGCACGTGGTCGCGGCCGTGGTGCGCAACCTGATCTCGATGACCGTCATCGTGCTGGTCGGCCTGTTGATCGGGTTCCGGCCGGCGGCGTCGCCGGCCGGCTGGGCCGCGGCGGTGGGCCTCATGGTGCTGTTCGTCGCGGCGATCTCGTGGTTGGCGGTGATCTTCGGCCTGCTCGCCGACAGCCCGGAGGGCGCGACCGGGCTCAGCCTGATCATCGTGTTCGTCCCGTACGCCAGCAGCGCGTTCGTGCCGCCGGGCACGATGCCGACGGCGCTGCGGCTGATCGTGGAGAACCAGCCGGTGACGCCGGTGATCGACGCGGTGCGCGGGCTGCTGCTCGACCAGCCGATCGGCAACGCCGGCTGGCTGGCGGTGGCCTGGTGGGGCGGGATCCTGCTGATCGCGGTCCCGCTGGCCGGGTTCCTGTTCCGCCGGCGAACGGGCCGTTAGCCGGTTGGTCGGGCCAGCGAGCCGGGTCAGCGGGCCACGGCGGTGCACAAAACGTAGCCGTGGCAGCTCTCGGCGACCGCCTGCACGTCGAGAATCATCTGGCCGACCTGGTCGAGCACGTGCGCCGGGTGGGTGGCCGCCCGCGCCCGCTTGCCGGCGTGCACGGCGTTGGACAGCTCCGTGAACGAGCGCCGCACCCGGTCGGTGAGGTCCACCGTCTCGACCGGGTCGAGCCCGGCCGCGCTGATCATGTCCAGGTAGGCCGGCAGCTTGGGCACCGGCGCCATGCGCAGGCCGAGCCAGGTGGCGACCTGCTCGGAGTTGAGTGGGATGCGCTTGACCGGCTCGGCGAGCACCAGCCGGCCGCCGGGCCGCAGCACCCTTTGCATCTCGCGGAACGCCGCCCGTTTGGCCAGGACGTGGACCAGCACCTCGACGACCACCACGGCGTCGAAGCTGGCGTCCTCGAACGGCACGTCGGTGACGTCGACCCGGGCGAAGCTCACGCCGTCCGGCATTCCCGCGGCCTCGGCCTTGCGCGTCGCCTCGTCGACCTCCCACTGGCTGAGCGTGATGCCGAGGACGTCCGCCCCGGTCGTCGCGCGGACCCTGCGGGCCAGCCCGCCGGTTCCGCAGCCCACGTCGAGCACTCGCATGCCGGGGCGCAGGTCCAGCTTCGAGATCACCAGGTCGGTCAGCCGCTCCTGGGCGATCGGCATGGGGGAGTCGTCGGCGTCGTCCGCCCAGTACCCGTAGTGGATGTCATCGCCGTAGACCGTCTCGATGAGCGATCCCATGAGCTCGTAACCGACCGACGAATTCTGCTGCAACGCGACCTCCTCGATGCACCGGAAACGCGATCCGTTCACACATCACTCGAGAGGATCCGAACCTACCTGGTAGACGGGCCGAACACAGCGGCGACCAACCCCCTGAAGTGCGGCTATGCGCGCCCGGCTCGGCGCACCCCTACCGGCCCTTACCCGCGGCGGTGATCGAGATAGGGGTCCGCTCGCGCAATTCTCGCGGCTATTCTGCGCGGGTGGCCGGACCGCCGCAGCTGCGCGTTCTTCTCGCCGCCACGGGCGACGTGCCAATGTTTCACGAAATGGTGCCGTTGGCCTGGGCGGTGCGTTGCGCCGGGCACGAGGTCCGGGCGTGTGGCCCGGCCCGGATGGGCGAGACGATCACCGACGCCGGGCTTCCGGCGGTGCTGGTGGACGGGTCGGACGGTGCCCTCTTGGACGGTGCCCTCTTGGACGGTGCCCTCTTGGACGGCATCCTCGACTTTGCTGGTAGGTGGCGCGCCGATCTGGTGGTGGGCCCGGGTGCGGACCGGCCGGGCGCGCTGGCGGTCAGCCGGTCGGGCGCCGATCCGCTCGTGGTCGACCCCGTTCCACGATCGTTGCGCGGCATTGACGGTGGGAGCGTCGCCGTTCGGCACGTGCCGTACCACGGTCCGGCGCTGGTGGGCGAGGCGCTTCGCCGCCCGCCGCGGCAGCCATGGACGTGCGTGACCTCCGCCGCTGGCGACGGGCTGCCCATACCGGAGCTGTTCGACCTGGTGGGCGAGTTCGATCTCGACGTGGTTGCCGCCGTCGACGCCGGCCTGGTGCCGGCGGGGACGTCGATTCCGGACAACCTGAGGCTGTTCGACCGCTGCATGCTGCCGGCGCTGCTGCCCCACGCCGCGGCGATCGTGCACGGCGGCGACATCGGCGCGGTCCTGACCGCCATCGCCTTCGGCGTGCCGCAGATCGCCGTCACCGGCGATGACGTGGGCCTGGCCGGGCTCGTCGCCGGGTCCGGCGCGGGCGTGCTCGCCGGGGACGCCGAGGACGCGCTGGAGCGGGCCGTGACCGCGGACCACCACCTTCGCCGGAGCGCCGACCGGCTGCGCGGCGAGCTGCGGTCCGCGCCGCCGCCGCACGAGCTGGTCGGTGCGCTGGTCCGGTTCGCCACCAATTGATTCGCCCACCAATTGAGGGGTGCGTTAGGGGTTCGGCGGCCGTGCCCTCTCTGAGCAGACTCACGGCGGCGCCCGGATCGGGCGGTCGGAGGCCGGACCGCGCCGACCTCTGGGAATTCGCACCAGCCAGGTGGGGTGATGCGGGTTGGCCAACGAGGAGAAGCTGCTCGGCTATCTCAAGCGGCTGACCGCCGACCTGCGGGCCGCTCGTACCCGGCTGCGTGAGATCGAGCTCGCCGCGAGCGAGCCGGTGGGGATCGTGGGCATGGGTTGCCGCTATCCCGGTGGGGTGGACTCGCCCGAAGGTTTGTGGCGGTTGGTGGCCGGCGGGACCGACGCGGTGTCCGGGTTCCCGACCGACCGGGGTTGGGACCTGCCGGCGCTGTATGACCCGGAGCCGGGCCGCGAGGGCCGCACCTACACCGATCAGGGCGGGTTCCTCTACGGCGCGGCCGAGTTCGATGCGGGGTTGTTCGGGGTTTCGCCGCGGGAGGCGGCGTGGGTGGATCCGCAGCAGCG
>DASSUA010000315.1:0-4196 GCA_035707525.1 Pseudonocardiaceae bacterium | reverse complement strand
CTGCATGGTTACGTATCACTTTCGCCGATCAAGAACTGACCACGCCCACTCCTGGACGCCGCCTTGCCAAGCGGGCGCTCCATCCGGCGAACCACCTACCAGCCGTAACGGGATATCGCGGACCGTCACTGACTGCGGACTTGGTACTAAGCGGTCAGCCGGCGACCCAGCCGCAACGACGCGAGCGTCAGCAGCACGGCGGCGAAGCCGGCGAGCACGGCGAGCTGCGGGCCGATGTCGAGCACGCCGCCACCCCTGGAGAGCACCTCGATCCAGCCGTCGACCGCCCAGGCGTGCGGCACGGCGTGACCGACGGCCCGCATCGCCGGCGTGACGATCTCCAGCGGCCACATGGTCCCGCCGAGCATGCCGAACGCGATGCCCAGCGCGGGACCGATCGCGGCGGCCTGCTCGGGTGTGCGGAAGACGGTGCCGGCGAGCATCCCGGCGCCGGTGCCGACGAGCACCCAGACGAGCACGAGCGCCGCCGCGGCCAGCGGGTCGCCCCAGTCGACGCCGAACACCGCGCCGCCGACCACGATGATCAGCAACGACTGCAGCAGGCCGAGCGTGAAGTACGACAGCGTCTCGCCGAGCACCAGGTCGCGGGCCCGCACCGGAGCCGCCATGGCGCGCTCGTAGATCCGCAGCTGCCGGGTCTGGATGATCGCCGCCCCGCCGGCGAGGGAGTTGATGAAGACGAACAGCACGAGCATCGTCGGCGCGCTGTAGCCGAACCCGAAGGGCAGGAAGTCGCTGCTGGCGTCCACGGTCTCGGTTCGCACCGCGACCGCGGGCACCCGGTCCTGCAGCCGCGTGACCTCCGGCAAGCGCTCGTCCAGCGTGCCGCCGAGCGAGTCGGCGACGAACCCGGCGGCCATCAGCCGGGACCCGAAGTCGGCGACGACACCGGCGACGGCCGACCGGACCGCCTGCTGGCTGGACTCCGGTCCGGCCGCCAGGATCGGCATCGTCACCGGTTCGCCGGCGCGCAGCGCGGCATCCGTACCGGCCGGGACCACCAGCACCGCGTCGAGCTCGCCGCGCCGCAGCGCGGTCCGCGCCGCCGCCTCGTCGCCGTGCGGCCGGGCCTGGACCGCCGGGCTGGCGTCGAGCTCGGCAACGAGGTCGGCAACGAGGTCGGTGCCAAGCCCCTGGCCGGCACCGACAGCACCGACGGCACCGACGGCGCCGACTATGCCAACCCGGAACTCGGTGACGTTGCTGACGGTCGCGCCGATCACCAGGATCACCACGATCGGCAGCAGCACCATGAAAAACAGCGCCGTCCGGTCGCGAACCACGCGGCGCAGCGAGGTCGCGGTGACGGCGAGCATCGTCGAGGCGCTCATCGCGGCATCAGCGTCCGGCGGGCGAGCAGCGCGGCCAGCACGCCGCAAACGGCCGCGAAGGCGAGCATGGCCAGCACCGGCACCGCGACGATCGCCAGGCCGCTGCCCCCGGTCGCCAGGTCGGTGAAGCCGCGCAGGGCCCACCCGTTCGGGGTCAGCAGCGCCAGCCGCCGAAGCAGCGGGGGCGCGGCCGAGATGAACACGAAGTTGCCGCCGAGCAGCACCAGCCCGAAGGTGAGGATCGAGGCCACCGCCTCGGCCTGGCGCTCGGTCCTGGCCGCGGCGACCACCAGCGCGGTCAGGCTGACCAGGGCGATCGTCATCGCGACGAGCAGCGCCGCGGCGGCCAGCGGCGGTCCCCAGTCGGCGTCGAAGACCAGCGTGGTGACGACGGCCATCGTGGTCAGGCTGGCGAGCGCGTAGCCGAACGTGGCGAGCGACTTGCCGGCCAGGACGGCCCCGCGCGGCACCGGCGCCGCCCAGATTCGGTCGAGCGTGCCGCCGTCGCGCTCCTGGTAGAAGCCGCGCGCGGTGAAGCCGATCGCGAACATCGCGAAGAAGATGCCCATCGCCGGGCCGTAGTAGCTGATCGCGCTCAGTGGCTTGGCTCCGGCGGGCTGCGCCGCCAGCTCGACCGGCAGCCTCCGCTGGGCGGCGCGCGCGGCCAGCTGGGGCAGCTCCGCCGGCGGCGCGCCGGCCGCGACGGCGGCGGCCGCCGAGAGCCGAACGGCGTTCAGCTGCGCCGCGAACGAGTCCGCGATCGCCTTGCCGACCTGCTCGGCGAGCGGTTCGTCGGTGTGACCGAGCACGGTCACCGGCGCCGCGTCACCGGCGCCGTGCGCCGCGGCGGTGAACCCGGGTGGGATCACGAACGCCGCGCCGAGCTCGCCCGACTCGACCCGGCGGCGCGCGTCGTCGAGCCCGTCCGCCGGCCGCACGGTGACGAACTGGGCCAGCTCCGGGCTGCGCAGCATGGCCACGAACGCGGCGGCCAGCTCGCCGCCGTCGGCGTCGACGACCGCGACGTCGGTGTGGTAGCCCTGCGAGGACTGGAACGCGAGGCTCATCAGCGCCGCGATCGCCAGCGGGGCGATGAACCCGAGCACGATCGCGGACCGGTCGCGGAACCGCTGCCGCAGATCCTTGGCGGCGATGACGAGAGCTGCGTAGACCAAGGCAAGCTCCCTACTCGCGAAGCGCGGTGCCGGTCAGGTGCAGGAACACCGCCTCCAGGTCGGGTTCGACGACCTCGACGCTGCGCACCGCGGCGTTGCTGCGCTCGGCGGTCTCCAGCACCCGGGGCAGCAGCCGCCGGCCGTCGTCGGTCAGCAGGTGCACGTGGCCGTCGGTCGCGTCCACCCCGGCGACGCCGTCCAGCCGCCGGCAGGCCGCGGCGAAGGCGGCGAGGTCGCCGGTGGCGACCAGCTCGATGCGGTCCCGCTCGGCCAGCTTGGCGACCAGCTCGCGCCTGGTTCCCTCGGCGATCAGCCGGCCGCGGTCGATGATGCCGACCCGGTCGCAGATCCGCTCGGCCTCCTCCATGTAGTGGGTGGTGTAGAGCACCGCGAGGCCGCCCTCGCCGAAGCGGCGCACGCTGTCCAGGATCGCGTGCCGGCTCTGCGGGTCCACGCCCACCGTCGGCTCGTCGAGCACCAGCAATGCCGGCCGGTGCAGCAGCCCGGTGCCGATGTTGAGCCGCCGCCGCATCCCGCCGGAGTACGTCTCGACCCGGTCGTCGCCGCGGTCGGCGAGGTTGACCAGCTCGAGCACCTCGTCGATGCGGCCGGCCAGCTCGCGCCCGCGCAGCCGGTACATCCGGCCGAAGAACCGCAGGTTCTCCCTGGCCGACAGGTCCGGGTACAGCGCTACCTCCTGCGGCACGTAGCCGATCTGCGCGCGGGCGGCGAGCCCGTCGCCGCGCATCGGCCGGCCGGCCACCGTCACCGACCCGGCGTCCGGGGCGAGCAGGCCGCAGACCATCCGGATCGTCGTCGTCTTGCCGGCGCCGTTCGGGCCGAGCAGCCCGTACGTCTCGCCGGGCGCCACCTCGAAGCTCACGTCCGACACCGCGACGCGGTCGCCGAAACGCCTGGTGAGCTGCGCACACTCCAGCACGGCCATGCCGGGCACCTCCCGGTTCCACCCGCCACGCTGCCCCTGCCCCGAGTGGCGGCCGTAGAGCTGTTCGGCCACGGCCGTGGGGCCGTAGGTCCCACGCACGCCGGCATCCGGCCCCTTCCGGAGGGTGACCGTTCGGACCAAGGCTTGAGCCGTGTCGTCCACAATGATGCGCAGTGGATTTCTCGGCAGCGGGCTGTCCGAGCTGCGGGCCCGCGAGCTGCTGGCTGAGACCGGCGCGAACACGATTCCGGAGCCGCCGCGGCCGGGGCTCGCCGCCAGGGTGCTCGTCCAGCTGCGCGACCCGATGATCATGCTGCTACTGGCCGCCGCGGCGCTCGCGGTGCTGCTCGGCGACCTGACCGACACCATGGTCATCGCGGTCGTCGTCGTGCTCAACACGGCGGTCGGGGTGATCCAGGAGCTGCGGGCCGAGCGTGCGCTGGCGGCGCTGCGCGGCCTTTCGGCGCCGACGGCCAAGGTGCTGCGCGACGGCCGCCGGGTGGTGCGCCCGGCCGCCGAGATCGTGCCGGGAGACGTCGTGCTGCTCGAGGCGGGCGACATCGTGCCCGCGGACGCGACCGTCCAGGCAAGCCACCAGCTGCAGGTCGACGAGGCCGCGCTGACCGGCGAGTCGGTGCCGGTGGACAAGGACGGCGATGAGGAGGTGTACGCGGGCACGGTCGTCACGCGTGGCCGGGCGGAGGTGCTGGTGACCAGGACCGG
>DASSUA010000314.1:0-4031 GCA_035707525.1 Pseudonocardiaceae bacterium | reverse complement strand
TCCAGGATCTGGTCGCTGCCGCCGAGTTGGGCGTACCAGTCGCGGGTGCCGCCGGTCGAGTCCCTGACCTGCCCGATGAGGCCGCCCATGATCAGACCGAAGCCGAACATGCCGACGGCCCAGCCGAGTAGCGCACCGCGTTGCAGCCGCAAGGCCAGCCCCAGCGGGCTGCGCAGGGCGCGGCCGGCACCGGCGTGGCCGGGGCGCTGCGGCAGCAGGCCGAGGCCGAAGTCGCGCCGGGCCGCCAGCAGGGCCGCGAGGCAGGCGCCGAGGACGAACACGGCGACCGCCAGGCCCAGTGGCCACCAGTGATCCCCGCCGTACGGCCGCATCTGCTGGCCCCAGCCGATCGGGGACAGCCAGGCCGGCCAGGCGCTGTCCACCCGCAGGCCGCTGGCGTCGACGTCACCCGCCACGTTGCCGACGCCGGCGGTGACGTAGGCGAATCCGAGCACGGCGGCGGCCAACCCGCTCGCCCCGCGCGTGCTGGCGGTCAGCTGAGCGGTGACCGCGGTGACCCCGGCGAACGCGACGCCGACGGACGCGACCGCCGCGCCCGCGGTGAACGAGCCGGCGGCCGGCAGCCCGACCGCGGCCAGGGCGAGGCCGAGGGCGGCCGCCAGCAGGGCGTTCGCCGCGACCGCGACGACCAGCGCGGCGGCCAGGCCGGCGTACCGGCCGACGACGGCGGCGCCGACGAGTTCGGCCCGCCCGGTCTCCTCGCCCTGCCTGGTGTGCCGCACGACGGCGAAGGTGCTCATCAGCGCGGCGAGCACGGCGAGCAGGACGAAGTTGCGGACCATGGCGTACCCGCCGACGGTGGCGCCGGAGGCCAGGCCGAGCATCCGGATCCCGGGGCTGGCGGCCGTGACCTGCGTTTCCTTGATCAGGTCGGCCGGGTTGGCGAAGCCGTCGGCCCACAAGGCGGCGGTCGAGGCGGCGAAGGCGGCCAGCCCGAGCACCCAGGCCGGGAGAAGCACCCGGTCGCGGCGCAGCGCGAGCCGGGTGAGCGTCGCGGTACCGGTCAGGGCGTTCATCGCGCACCCACCAGGTCCGCGCTCGAAGGCTCCTCGCCGTAGTGGCGCAGGAACAGCTCCTCGAGCGTGGGTGGGGAGCTGATCATGGTCCGCACCTCGAGGGCGACCAGGCGTTCCAGCACCCGGTTGAGCTCGCCGTGGTCGACGCTGAACCGGGTCCGCAGGCCCTCGACGCTCACGTCGTGAACGCCGGGCAGTCCGGCCAGACCGTCGACCGGTCTCGAGGTCTCGACGACGACGCTGGTCCTGGTCAGGTGCCGCAGCTGGTCGAACGTGCCGGACTCGGCGGCCCGGCCGGCGCGCACGATCGTGACCCGGTCGCACAGGGCCTCGACCTCGGAGAGGATGTGGCTGGAGAGCAGCACCGTGCGGCCGTTCGCGCGCCGCTCCCGGACGACGTCCTGGAACACCGTCTCCATCAGCGGATCGAGCCCGGAGGTGGGCTCGTCGAGCAGGTAGAGCTCGACGTCGGAGGAGAACGCCGCGACCAACGCCACCTTCTGCCGGTTGCCCTTCGAATAGGCGCGGCACCGCTTCGTCGGGTCAAGGGCGAAGCGTTCCAGCAGCTGCGCCCGCCACCGGCGGTCCAGCCCGCCGCGCAGCGTTGCGAGCAGGTCGATGACCTCGCCGCCGGTGAGGTTGGGCCACAGGTTCACCTCTCCCGGCACATACGCCAGGCGCCGGTGCAGGCGCACGGTGTCCCGCCACGGATCGCCGCCGAGCAGGCTGATCCGCCCCGCGTCGCGGCGCAGCAGTCCCAGCAGGATCCGGATCGTGGTGGTCTTGCCCGCGCCGTTGGGGCCGAGGAAGCCGTGCACCTCCCCGGCGGCGACGGTCAGGTCCAGCTGATCGAGTGCCCGCGTCGTTCCGAACGTCTTCACCAGCCCGGACACGGAAATAGCCGCAGCCATGCCGCTCACCTACTTAGCAGGGTTACGACCACCGTTGCCGCGTCCAGGCGGGCACGTGAAGGGGCGTGCGGCCCCTACCCGGGGGTCCGATGGTCTCCGAGGGCGGTGAGGACGGCGGCGCAGGCGACGATGCCGTCGTGGAAGCGGGACAGCTCCAGGTTCTCGTCGGGGGCGTGGTTGCGCTCGTCGGCGTTGGCCAGCGGCAGGCCGTAGCAGGGCAGGCCGAGGCCCTCCGACAGCGCGGCGATCGGCAGGCTGCCGCCGAGCGTCGGCACCAGCACGGCGGGCCGGCCGTAGCTGGCTGACAGGGCGGCCGTGATCGTCTCCGTGTACGGCGAGTCGACCGGGGTGCGGGAGGCCTGCATGACGCCGCGGTCGAGCCGCAGCTCGGCGTGCGGGAGGTGGGCGGCGAGGTGCGCCCGGACGGCGGCGATGGCGGTCTCGGCGCGCTGGCCGGCGACCAGTCTCAGGTCGCATCTGGCGACGGCGGTCGAGGGGATGACCGTGCGATGGTCGCCGCCGTCGAGGCAGGTGAGCGAGTTGATGGTGAAGGTGGGCAGCGCGAGCCGGTCGGCGAGCGGCCGCCCGGCGGGCACGTCGAGCCGGTCGAGGCCGGCGCCGGCCAGGATCGCGCCGACGTCGACGGGGAGCGCGTCGAGGGCGCGGCGCTCGGCCGGGCCGAGCGGCTCGGCGCCGCCGTCGAGGCCGGCGACGGTGATCCGGCCGTCGGGGGCCCGCATGGTGCCGAGCAGCCAGACGATCTCCCACGCGGGGTTGGGCGCGACCCCGCCCCAGTTGCCCGAGTGCAGCGGGGCACCGGCACCGCGCACGACGATGTCGAAGCTCACGATGCCGCGCACGCCGAGGACCACCGTCGGCTCGCCGCTGTCGTGCACCGGGCCGTCGCTCCAGATGACCAGGTCGGCCGCCAGCCGGTCGCGCAGGCCGCCGAGGGCCGCGCCGAGGTTCGGGCTGCCGATCTCCTCCTCGCCGTCGAGCAGCACGGTGACCGTGCACGGCGGGCCGCCCGCGGTGTCCCGCAGTGCCCGCAGGGCGAGCAGCTGGGCGAGGTGCTGGCCCTTGTTGTCGCCGGTGCCACGGCCGTACATGCGGCCGTCGCGCACGGTGGCCTCGAACGGCGGGCTGTGCCAGTGCTCGAGCGGGCCGGGCGGCTGCACGTCGTAGTGCCCGTAGATGACCACGTGCGGGCTGCCGGGCGGGCCGGCGGCGTGCCCGGTGACCAGCGGCCAGCCGCCGGTCTCGACGACCTCGGTGGCCAGCCCGCTGCGTTCGACCAGCGCGCCCGCGTACTCCACCGCGACGGCCATGCCCTCGCCGGTGGCGCTGATGCTTCGGACGGCGATCCATTCGGCGAGCTCGCGCTCGTGCCGTTCGCGCCACTGGCCGGCGTAGGCCCGGATCGGTTCCATGGCCGATAGTCGACCACGCCCGTACTGTCGCAACCACCCCGATATCCCAGGTTCAGCTTATATAAGTGTAGAGTGCTATCTCTGCACGGCGACAAGAACGCGGAGGTGGACCAGATGATTGATGTCGAGCAGCAGATCAGCGCGGTGCGGCGCCGGGTGGGCAGCCGGTCACTCGAGGCGGGGGAGGCGCGCGTCGTCACGGTCTCCCAGAGCTACGACGCCACGGTCGAAGACGTGTGGGACGCGTGCACGAACCCGCAACGCATCCCCAGGTGGTTCCTGCCCATCGCCGGCGAGCTCCGGCTCGGCGGTCGCTACCAGCTCGAGGGCAACGCCGGCGGCACCATCGAGCGCTGCGACCCGCCGAACGGCTTCGGCGCCACCTGGGAGTACGGCGGCGAGGTGAGCTGGATCGAGGTGAGTTTGACGCCCGAGGGCGACCGGACGCGGTTCCAGCTGGAGCACATCGCGCACGTCGACGACGTGCGATGGGCCGAGTTCGGGCCGGGCGCGGTCGGCGTCGGCTGGGATGGCGCGCTCATGGGCCTGGCGATGCACCTGGCCGGTGCGAAGACCCTCGACCCGGCCGAGGTCGCCGCGTGGATGGCCGGCGAGGACGGCCGGCGGTTCTACTCGATGAGCAGCGAACAATG
>DASSUA010000313.1:0-3657 GCA_035707525.1 Pseudonocardiaceae bacterium | reverse complement strand
GACGCCGCGCTCGCCACGGGCGACGAGCGATTCGGCGGTCTCGTAGCCGCGGCCGCCGCGGATCTGCACGAGCTCGTCGGCGGCCAGCCAGGCCTGCTCGGAGCCGTAGAGCTTGGCCAGTGCCGCCTCGATCCGGATGTCGTTGCGGTCGGCGTCGGCCAGCTCGGCCGACAGCTCCAGCACCGCTTCCAGGCCGAACGCGGTCGTGGCGATGAAAGCGATCTTGCTTGCGATCGCCTCGTGGCCGCCGATCGGGCGGCCCCACTGCTCGCGCGCGTTGGACCACTCACGGGCGATCTTCAGCGACCACTTCACGGCGCCGGCGCACAGCGCGGGCAGCGAGAGCCGCCCGGTGTTGAGGGTGGTCAGCGCGATCTTGAGGCCGTCCCCCTCGCGACCGATGCGGTTGCGCGCCGGCACCTTGACGTCGTGGAACCGGGTGACGCCGTTCTCGATGCCGCGCAGGCCCATGAACTGGTTGCGGTTCTCGACGGTGATGCCGGGCGAGTCGGCCTCGACCACGAACGCGGTGATGCCGCCGCGGTGGCCGTCGGAGCGCGGCACCCGCGCCATCACGACCAGCAGGTCGGCCAGCACGCCGTTGGTCGTCCACAGCTTGACGCCGTTGAGTACGTAGTGCTCGCCGTCGGCGTCGGATGCCGGCACGGCGGTGGCACCCATCCGGGCCGGGTCGCTGCCGACGTCGGGCTCGGTCAGCAGGAAGGCGGTGATCTCCCGCACGCACCGGGGGAGGAACTCGCGCTTCTGCTCGTCGGTGCCGAACAGCTTGATCGGCTGCGGCACGCCGATCGACTGGTGCGCGGACACCAGGGCGGCCAGCGAGGGGTTCGCCGTGCCGACGATCATCAGCGCCTTGTTGTAGTAGAGGTGGGAGAGCCCGCCGCCGCCGTACTCGGTGGGGATCTTCATGCCGAACGCGCCGACGTCGGCGAGCGCCTTGATCGTTTCGTCCGGGATCATCGACTCGCGCTCGATGGCCAGGCCGTCGACCTGCTCGCACACCTCGCGCAGCCGGCCGAGGAACTCCTCGCCGCGGCGGACCGCCTCGGGGTCGGCGGTCGGCTGCGGGTGGATCAGGTCCAGCCTGAGATGTCCGAGGAACAGCTCCTTGCCGAAGCTCGGCCGGTCCCACCGGCTCTCCCTGGCCTCCTCGGCGACCTTTCGCGCCTGCGCGGCGTCGACCGTGGGTTGCTGCTCGGCCGAGCTGCGGGTGGGGTCGACGGCGGCATCGACGGTGGCATCGACGGTGGCATCAACTGTGGGATCGACTGTGGGATCGACGGTGGTCATCAGCGAGCCCCCTACTGCTCGGTAACGTGCTGCGAGCCCACGGTACTACTAGCGGGTAACTTAGCGCGAGGCCCGCCGCGTGACCTGGTCAGCTGGTCATGAGGGTGAGCTCGAAGCTGTAGACCGAGGCCCGGTAGACGTGCGTGCCGTACTCGAGGGCGTGGCCGCTCTCGTCGTAGGCGGTGCGGACCATCGTCAGCAGCGGGGCACCCTTGCGCTCGCCGAGCAGCCGGGCCTCCGCGGCCGTGGCGGCCCTGGCCCCGATCGTCTGGTCGGCGAACCGCAGCCGCAGGCCGGCGTCGCGCAGGATCTGGTAGAGGCCCTGCCGCTCCAGCTCGTCCGGCCCCAGTCGCAGGCGGCTCGCCGGCAGGTAGTTGCTCAGCACGGCGAGCGGCGCCTCATTGGCCAGGCGCAGCCGCCGAACGTGGTACACCTCGCCGCCGTCGGGCAGCCCGAGTGCGGCGGCCACCGCGTCCCCGGCCGGCTCGAGCGCGAAGTGCAGGACCTGCGTGCGCGGCCGCTGGCCGGACTTCTCCAGGTCGTCGTACAGGCTGGTGAGCACGACCGGCCGGCGCACCTTGGACTGGACCACCTGGGTGCCGACGCCCCGCTTGCGCACCAGCAGGCCGCGGTCGACCAGGTACTGGATGGCCCGGCGCATGGTCGGCCGGGACAGGCCGAGCTGGTCGGCGAGCTGGATCTCGTTCTCCAGCCGGGTGCCCGGGGCGATCTGGCCGGAGGCGATCGCCCGTTCGAGCTGCTGGGCGACCTGAAAATACAGCGGCACGGGGCTGGTGCGGTCGACCGGGATCGCCAGGGCTGGCCGCGCCGCCGCGTCCGACACTGAGCTCCTCCGGACCACTGAGTTCCTCCGGACCACTGAGTTCCTCCGGACCTGGGAGGCGATTGAGTGTAAGTCCTTACGTCAGTATGTCAAGACAAGGTCTTGACCGTGGCTGGCTGGCGGCGTTACATACCGGTCATGCGCATGGCCCTGGTGGGTGTCGGCCGCATCGGCTCCTCGCACGCGGAGGTGGTCCTGGCCAACCCGGACGTCACCGAGCTGCTGATCGCCGACGCGGACGTCTCGCGGGCCCGCGAGGTGGCCGACAAGCTGGGGGTCACCGCGCTCGGCTGCGTCGATGACGCGTTCCGCGACGTCGATGCGGTGATGATCGCCGCGCCCACCTCGGTGCACGCCGGGCTGATCGTCCGTGGCGCCCGCGCCGGCCTGCCGGTGTTCTGCGAGAAGCCGGTCGCCCTCGACGTGCCGAGCACGGTCGAGGTGATCGATGCCGTGCGGCAGGCCGGCACCCAGGTGCACATCGGGTTCCACCGCCGGTTCGACGCCGGCTACCGCAACGCCAGGCGGGCGCTGCGCGAGGGCGAGCTGGGCGACCTGCACCGGGTACACCTGGTCACCGCCGACCCCCAGCCGCCACACGGCTCCTACATCCCGCACTCCGGCGGGATCTTCCGGGACTGCCACATCCACGACTTCGACGTCCTGCGCTGGACGACCGGACGCGAGGTCGTGGAGGTCTACGCGACCGGCAGCAACCGCGGCGCGGACTTCTTCCGCGCGGCCGGCGACGTGGACAACTCGGCCGCGCTGCTGCGGCTCGACGGCGACGTGCTGGTCACCATGCAGGGCTCGCGGTACAACGGCGGCGGCTACGACGTGCGGATGGAGCTCGCCGGCAGCGCCGGTTCCCTGGTCGTGGGCCTCGACGAGCGGACGCCGGTTCGCTCGGCCGAACCCGGCGTCCGGTTCCCGACCGGGCCGCCGTGGCCGAACTTCTGGGAGCGGTTCACCCCGGCGTACGCGGCGGAGATCGACGCATTCGTCGACGTGGCGCTCGGCCGCGCGGCAAGCCCGTGCACGGTCGAGGAGGCGCTCGCGGCGCTGTATGTCGCCGAGGCCGCCGACCGCTCGCGGCGCGAGCACCGCCCGGTCGCGGTCGCCGAGGTGATGGCGTGAGGCTGGCCGGGGCGCCGATCTCGTGGGGCGTCTGCGAGGTGCCCGGCTGGGGTTACCAGCTGCCGGCGTCGCGGGTGCTCGCCGAGATGCGCGCGGCCGGGCTGGCGGCGTGTGAGTTCGGGCCGGACGGGTTCCTGCCGGCCGAGCCGGCGGCCAGGGCACGGCTGCTGGCCGGGCACGGGCTGGTGCCGGTCGGCGGCTTCGTGCCGGTCGTGCTGCACGACGAGGCGGCCGACCCGGTGCCGGCGCTGCGGCGCGCGCTCGACGAGTTCGCGGCGGCGGGCGCGCGGGTGCTGGTGCTGGCGGCGGCGAGCGGCCGGGACGGTTACGACGCGCGGCCCGAGCTGACCGCGGCGCAGTGGCGG
>DASSUA010000312.1:0-4394 GCA_035707525.1 Pseudonocardiaceae bacterium | reverse complement strand
TAGTCGATCCCGCCGCCGCCCCCGCTGACCGGCGGCGCGACCAGCACGACCCGGTCGTCGCTGGACACGGGCTTGCCGCCGGCCTTGTTGACGGTGCCCAGCCACCACAGGCCGTTGGGCGCGGGCGCGGCGGCGTGGTAGCGGCCGAACACGTCCCTGAGCACCGTCTCGGGCCGGCCGGTGAACGCGCCGTCCGGACCGTTGCGCAGCACGAAGACCGAGGACTCCTTGGACAGGGTGACCGCCAGGATGCCGTTGGACGCGATGCAGCCGGCGACGTCGGGGCGTTGTGGCCAGGTCCAGTCGGGGGGACCGACCGGCTCACCGGGATTGATCCGGTACAGCGCGTCCCGGTCGGGGGTTCGCACGGTCACCCAGATCGAGCCGCCGACCGGGTCCACGCACAGGCCGGCCGGCTGGTGCAGGCCCGAGGAGATCACCGCCGACCCTGGGGTCGGGTTGTCCTTGGCCGGGCGGCCGAAGCCGTCGATGCGCAGCACCTTGCCGGCCAGCGATGCCGGGTCGGTGGCCGCGAGCGGGTTGCCGGCGTCGCCGGTGACCACGAGCAGCGCACCCTTCGAGTCGGTTGCCAGCCCGCCGCCGTTGCCGGTCGCGCCGCGCGGAATGCCGGGCAGCACGGGCTTGGCCGTGTCACCGGGCGCCATCCGCACCACCTGGTTGTCGGTCGCCGTCGTGATGTAGGCGTAGATCAGCTCGTCCTCGGCGTAGCTCGGCGACAGCGCCAGCCCGGTGACGCCGCCGCCACCGGCCGGGTCGACCTGGAGCTGTCCGATCTGGACCGGCGGCGCGCCCAGCTCGACCCGCAGCAGCCTGCCCGTGGTGCGCTCGGCCACGATCGCGGCGGTCGAGCCCGGCAGCGCCACGATCGCCCCGACCGGCTCCAGGCAGGTGGCGACCACCCGCGGGTCGAAGTCACGGCAGCCCTCCGGCGGCCGTGGCGGCTCGTTCGGCGGAGGCGGCGCGGGCAGGCCGGGGATCTGCGGCGCATTGGGGTCGCCCGGCAGGTTCGGCACCGGGGGCTGCGGTCCGGCCTCGAACTCGAACTCCGGCTTGTCCCGCCAGTCGCTGTCGCTCGCCTCCGGAAACGACGCGCACCCGGCCGCGACCAGCGCGCCGGCCAGCAGCCAGCACGCCAGCAGCGCGAGCCGTCGCACGCCTCCAGGCACGCGCCCGAGGCTAGGGGCAGCGCCGTGAGCCGCCAGTGAGCGCCGGACGGCGGATACCTGCCTACGGCGCCGGGTCCGTAGGATTCTGCCGCGCCGACGAGAGGAGCCGCACCCAGTGGAGACGACCGCCGCCCCCGCCGCACCCGACACCAAGGACCTTCCGGATGCCGAGGCGCTGACCGCGCTCAACGAGTTCTTCATCGAGGCCTGCCGGCAGGGCTCGTGGGACATGCTCTCGCAGATCCTGTCCGAGGACTTCGCCTATCTCGACGGCAACACGGGCGCCACGATGCAGCGTGGCCCGTACTCGCAGGCGCTCGGCCCGGCGCCGACGCTGACGATCGACCAGGTCGTGGTGCACGTGAGCGGCAACACCGGCCTGGTCTCGGCCCGCAGCTCGATCCAGGCCGGCCGGTACAGCCGGTACCTGGACAGCTACGAGCGCCGCGACGGCGGCTGGGTCTGCGTGCACGCGTGCGTCTGGCGGGGCCTGCCGAACATGGACTGAGCCGCACATGGACTGAACGCGCCGCCCGACCGGGTAGCGTCGCCGGCTGTGGGTTTCACGGTGCTGGTTCCCGAGGAGCACGGCGAGCGTCTGCTTCCGGACCTGTTGTCCGGGCATCGGATCGTGCGCTACGACGCCGACGACGAGCTCAGCCCGCAGGCCGAAGTGTTCGTGCCGCCGTTGGCGCCCAGCCCGGAGCTGATCGAGCGCGCGCTGCGGCTGCCGAGGCTGCGCATGGTTCAGCTGCTGACCGTCGGCGCGGACCCGTGGAGCGGGCGCATGCCGGCCGGCGTCACGCTGTCGACGTGCCGCGGTGCGCACAGTGTGGCGGCCGCCGAGTGGGTGCAGATGGTGCTGCTCGCCACGTTCCGCGGGCTGCCGGCGTTTCTGGCGCAAGCGCGCGAGCGGGCGTGGCGGCCGCGAGCGACCGTCGGCCTGTCCGGCCGGCGGGTGCTCGTCGTCGGGGCGGGTGACGTCGGCCGGACCCTCGCCACCCGGCTGGTCGCCTCGGGCTGCACCGTCACGCTCGTCGGCCGCCGCGGCGGCAACGGCGCGCACCCGGTGAGCGAGCTGCCGGACCTGCTGGGCGAGCACGACGCCGTGGTACTCGTCGTGCCGCTGACCGGGCAGACCAGGGGCATGGTCGATGCCCGGTTCCTGGCCGCGATGCCGGACGGCGCCGTGCTGGTCAACGCCGCCCGCGGGGCGGTCGTGGACACCGCGGCCCTGCTAGCCGAGCTGCGGTCCGGCCGGCTGTCGGCCGCGCTCGACGTCACCGACCCGGAGCCGCTGCCACCGGAGCACCCCCTCTGGTCGGCACCGAACCTGATAGTCACGCCGCACGTCGGTGGTGCCGTTCACGGCCTGTACGAGCGCGCTTATCGTGTGGCCGCCCGCCAGATCGCCGCTTTCGCGGCCGGCGAGCAGCCCCCGAATGCCGTGAGCAACGGTTACTGAACCGTTCGCCGAGAAGTAGCCGTAGGTCACAGAATCGCAGGTAACGCCGGGCTCGCCGTGACGCTTCGCGTCCTTATAGGGTTCGCCGCGTGACCCAGAACGACGAGGGAACCATGGCCCTGCGCGCGAGCCTGACACGCAGTTCCCGGGTGGCGCGAGGCGAGGAGTCCGGCCGCGGCTACTCCCGTGACTACGATCGCCCGAGCAGCCGGCGCCCGAGCGACTACAGCGACGACTACGCAACCGCCGACGACGGCTACGCCGACGACTACTCGACCGGCTCGAGCACTGTCGGGCTGCCGCCGCCACGCGGCTTCGACGAGGACGAGCAGCACCAGTCGTGGCGGATCGCCTGGCACTCCGGCGCGGACCTCGGGCTGCTGATCATGCGCCTCGTGCTCGGCTGCATCCTCGCCGCGCACGGAGCCCAGAAGGTGTTCGGCTGGTTCGGCGGTGCCGGGCTCGACGGGTTCGCCACCTTCCTCGCCGACCAGGGCTACCAGCAGTCCGACGCGCTCTCGGCGGCCGGCGCCTTCGCCGAGCTGGTCGGCGGGCTGCTCGTCATCCTCGGCGTCTTCACCCCGCTGGCCGCGGCGGGCCTGCTCAGCGTGATGGTCAACGCGATCTGGCCGCAGTGGGACTCGGGCCTGTTCGCCGAGAACGGCGGCTTCGAGCTGGAACTTGCCCTCGCCGGCCTGGCCGTGGGTCTCATCTTCACTGGTCCCGGCCGGATCTCCCTGGACAACGGCCGGGCGTGGTTCCGCCACCCGGTGACCACCGCGTGGCTGTGCCTGATCGCCGGCACCGCCGCGGGCGTCGCCGTCTACATCGTCTACCACGGCAGCTGACCCCACCCCGCACCTTCGGCGCGTGGGTGTCATTCGGTCCGTACCTTCGGCGCGGGGAGTGTCACCGGTCCGTACCTCTCGGCGTGTGGGCGTCATTCGCTTCGCTACACGAAGCGTGGGCGTCATTCGATCCGCGAATGTGGCGCGTGGGCGTCAACCGATCCTCGGCGTCACCATGACGACCGGCTTCGTCGTGCCTGCAGCGGACGCCATGATCGCCGTCGGGCGCTTCTGATGGGACCCATCCCCACCACCGCAACCGTGCGTCTCGGCTTGTCACCTTCAGCGACGACAGAGCTACAGCCGCCGCTCGACGATGATGATCATGAAGCTCCTTGCCCCTCTTGATCGATCCACCGGGTCATGATCGCCGTTTTGGTGCCACCAACCGCGCTCAGCGCGGCTCCCGGCACCGAAACGGTGATCATGGGCTCCCGGCAACACGACCTGTCCCTCCAGAAGGGCCACAACATCGCTGAAAGTGTGGACTCACCATGCGGTGTGGGCGCGAAAGTGCATGGTGGCTTCACACTTTCGATGATCATGAACGAAGTTGGGCCAGAATGGGGCCGGTCACGGGTCGCCGGCCGGCGGCGCAGCACTGAATCCCGCACCAGTCGCGACCGCTCGCTTACTACTGGTAATCGAAGCCCGGCGAAAAACGGCACGAGTCAACGTTTCGGCGCCTCCCACGGCCCGCCGGCACCGCACAACGATCATGAACCGCCCGCCGCCAGCCCACAGGTACCGGCCTCCTCCAATGGAGCCACACCAATCGCCGTCAGCTATGCATACCGGCCAACCGGCACCCGCCTTCCACGAGCCCCACCCATCGCCGTTTCGGCCACGAACCTCGCTGGCTAGGGCTCACGGAACCAAACCTTCGAGGCATTA
>DASSUA010000311.1:0-7605 GCA_035707525.1 Pseudonocardiaceae bacterium | reverse complement strand
TCCGATCCATGGGCGGTGCACCAGGTAGGCCGCCGGGTCCAGGCCCGGGCCGAGCGCCTGCCGCTTGGCGTCCCGTTCGTTGATCTCGACGTCGCCGATGAAACGCAGCGGCACGTGCGCCTGGCCGACCCGCAGCTCGCCGTCGGCGATCCGCACGCTCGTCCGGCCCAGCGTGCGCAGGGCGACCACGGCAAGGGGCGCGAGCAGCAGGTACGGCGCCCACGCCCGCACGCCCGGGTAGCCCATGTGCACCTCGGCCGCGAGCAGGGCGGCCACCCCGAGCGCCGGCGGCCACCACCACCAAGGAACGGAGAGCCGCTCCGGTGCGGCCGCTGGTTCGGTGGCCGCCTCAGGGGGCTTCGAGCGGTCGATCACGCCCACCGAGGGTAGTCTCGCCGCCCGTGTCTGCCGTCCGATCCTCCGCCGAAACCGTGGAGGTGCTGCTCACCAGGCTCGATCCGGCCATCCCGCTGCCCGGTTACGCCCATCCCGGGGACGCCGGCGCCGATCTGGTCACGACGACCGACCTGGTGCTGCCGCCGGGGGAGCGGGCGATGGTCGGCACCGGCGTCGCGATCGCCCTGCCGCCCGGCTATGCCGCGTTCGTGCACCCGCGGTCCGGGCTGGCCGCGCGGGCCGGGTTGTCGGTGGTGAACACCCCGGGCACGATCGATTCGGGCTACCGCGGTGAGATCAGGGTCTGCCTGGTGAACCACGACCAGCGCGAGCCGGTCGTACTGCGGCGCGGCGACCGGATCGCCCAACTCGTGGTGCAGCAGGTGGCGCAGGCGGTGTTCACTGAGGTGGCCGAGCTGCCGCGGTCGCCACGCGGGGACGGCGGATACGGGTCGACCGGAATCTCGGCAGGTGTATCGGAACTGCCGGGGCAGCCGACGTTGCCCGGGCTCGAGGCGAGCGCATCGAGCAGCCGGATGGAGGGTTAGCGGGGTGTTCGGCCGGGGCAGGCGGGGCAGGCACGCGCGAGGGCTGGCCGGGTTCCCGGCGCACGTCCTGATGGGCCGGCCGGAACCGGACCAGGACGAGGCCGCCCCGACCAGTGGCCCGTTCGACCAGGCCGACGCGCCGCGCGACGGGGTGGCCAGGCTCGACCTGGGGTCGGTCCGGGTGCCGGTGCCCGAGGGCGCCCAGCTGCAGGTCGAGGTCGACCAGAGCGGGCCGGTCCGGGCGGTGCACGTGCTGATCCCGCAGGGCCAGTTCACCGTCAACGCGTTCGCGGTCCCGCGCAGCGCCAAGCTGTGGAACGAGGTGCGCCGCGAGCTGATCCTGCGCCTGGAAGGCGAGGGCGCGCGGGTCCGTGAGCACAACGGGGAGTGGGGGCGTGAGGTGACCGCCACCCGCCCCGACCTCGTCCTGCACTTCATCGGCGTCAACGGCCCGCGATGGCTGCTGCGCGGGGTCGCCGCCGGCCCGCCGGAGAACGCCCCCGAGCTGGTCGAGCGGTTGCGGGAGCTGCTGCGCCAGACCGTCGTGGTGCGCGGCGACGAGCCGATGCCGGCGCGCGCCCCGCTGCCGCTGACCCTGCCGCAGCCCATGGCCGAGCAGCTCGAGCAGGCCGCCGGCCGCAACGGGCAGCAGGAACCCTGAACGGGGTGGCCTGGCCCGCCCGCGGGCGTCAGGTGCCGGCGCCGCCCGCGCGTAGCCACGCCAGCACGGCCGCGCGGCCGAGCGTGCGGCGGTCCCGCCCGATGGCCGCCAGCGACGTGGTGACCAGCGCCGCCCGCGGCAGCGCAGCGACCCACTCGCGGGCTACCTCCAGCGGGTGCAGCGGGTCGTCGGTCAGGCCTACCACGCCTACCGGTACGTCCACCCGCCGAAGCTCGGCCAGCGACGGACCCGGCGTCGAGGCCGCCACCCGTAGCGACCCGGCGATCCCCGGCCCGCCCTCGCGCCAGGCGCGTGCCAGCTCGTCGGCCAGCCACGGCGGCGAGCCGGCTCTGGCGTCGGCGAGCGCGGCGTCGAGCCCGGCGGAGGCGATCCGCTGCGCGCAGGCCAGCGCCGCGGCCGCCGCCGGGGCCTCCCCCGGCGGCCCCGTCCAGGCCGGCAGCGCCACCAGCAACCCCCCGCACCGCTGCGGATCCAGGACGGCCCAGCGCGCGGCCAGCAGCGCCCCGAGCGACACACCCCCGGCGATCACCCGGCCGTACTGCGCCGCGGCCAGGTTGAGCTCCCGCAGCAGCTGGTGGATGATCCCGGGCCCCTGCCGCGGCCGGGGTGCGTAGAGGCCGATCCCGGCCGACGCGAGCGGCTCGGCGAACACCTCGCTGACGAAAACCTCGTCCGATCCGCTGCCCGGAAGCAGCACCGCGTGTGTCGGCCGGACCGTTTGTCCTACCGCTTGGCGCTGAGATCGCCTGTGCACACCGAGAACTTCCCACAGCGGGCGGCGCTGTGGCGCCCCCGGAGCTACCCTGGCCGCGCGGTCCCGAGTCGGGCGGGACCCAGTTGCACGGGAGTGGCACATGGACGGCAGCACGGGCGGCCGCTGGCGTCGCCTGGTACGCCGGTTGACCAGCGACGTCGGTGAGCTGGACGCGGATGATCTCTGTAGGCGCGCCGACGAGTCAGGAGCCACCCGAGCGGTGGACTGTACGTGCGGTCAGGAGGTCACCGTCCTGGGTAGGCTGCGCAGCGTGGAGCTATGCCCGCGCGACGCGGTGGCCACTCTGGAGGCCGAGCTGTATGACGGAACCGAGGGCGTGACGCTGGTCTGGCTCGGCCGGCGACGCATCCCCGGGATCGAGCCGGGGCGGACGGTGCGGGCGCGTGGTCGCATCGCCGTCCGCGACGGGCGCAAGGTGCTTTACAACCCGTACTACGAGCTGCAGCCCGTCTCGTGACCGAGCCGGAGCGTTCGCAGCCGACGCTGCTGGAGCAGATGGGCGGGCTGAGCGGGCTCGTCGCGTCGGTCGTGCCGACCGTCGTATTCGTCGTGCTCAACGCCATCTTCGAGTTCATGCCGGCGCTTTGGGCCGCGCTGGCGTCGGCGGTCGTGATCGCCGTCGTGCGGCTGGTGCGCAAGGAGCGGCTGCAGCCCGCGGTGTCCGGGGCGATCGGGGTGGCGCTGTGCGCGTTCATCGCCTGGCGGCTGGGTGAGGCGAAGGGCTTCTTCCTGCTCGGCATCTGGATGAGCCTGGTCTACGCCGCGCTGTTCGTCGGCTCGCTGCTGGTCCGGTATCCGCTGGTCGGCGTCATCTGGCACGGGCTTCGCGGAGACGGCATGAGCTGGCGCGCCGACCGCCGCATCGTGCGCGCCTACGACGTGGCGACGCTGACCTGGGCGCTGGTGTTCGTTGCCAGGTTCGTGGTGCAGCGCTGGCTGTACGACAACGACGAGACCACCGCGCTTGGCATCGCCCGGCTCGCGATGGGCCTGCCGCTGACCGCGGTCGCCGCCGCGGTGACCGTGTGGGCGGCGCGCCGGGCCGGCCGGCTGCTGACCGAGGCGGCGGAGTTGGCACGGCAGCGTGCCGAGCAGGCCGAACCGTCCCCGTCCCCGTCCAACGAGTAGCTCGACCGGCTCAGCAGTCCCGGCTCAGCAGTCCCGGCTCAGCGGCCCAAGGCCGTCCGCAGCTGCTGCTCGACGTCGGTGGAGGCGACGAACAGCAGCTCGTCGCCCGGCTCCAGCGAGTCCTCGGGCTGCGGCACGATCACCCGGCCGCCGCGCAGGATCGTCACCATCGCGACGTCCTTGGGCAGCAGCAGCGAGTCGACTCGGTGGCCCGCCAGGTCGGTGTCCTCCGGAAGCGTCACCTCGACGAGGTTGGCCTGACCCTGGCGCAGCGTGAGCAGCCGGACCAGGTCTCCGACCGCGACCGCCTCCTCGACCAGGGCGGCCAGCATGCGCGGAGTCGACACCGCGACGTCGACGCCCCAGGCGTCGGTGAACAGCCACTCGTTGCGCGGTTCGTTGACCCTGGCGACCACCCGGCGCACCGCGAACTCGGTCTTGGCCAGCAGGCTCACCACGAGGTTGACCTTGTCGTCGCCGGTGGCCGCGACGACGACGTCGCAGGTCTCGAGGCCGGCCGACTCCAGCGAGGCCAGCTCGCACGCGTCGGCGTACACCCAGTCCGCACCCTCGACCGAGTGCGGTTCGAATGCGCTCGCGTACCGCTCGATGAGCAGCACCTGGTGGCCGTTCTCGATCAGCTCGCCGGCGATCGAGCGGCCGACCGCGCCGGCACCTGCGATAGCGACCCGCATCAGGAGCCCTCCTCGGGCGCCGTGGCGGCCGCCGTGGTGATGTCGGTGACCGTGCCGGAAACGGCGGCCACGTAGATCACGTCGTCGGCCTGCACGACCGTCTGCGGCTTGGGCAGCGTCCCGGTGCCGAACCGGACGATGAACGCCACCCTGGCGCCGGTGGCCTCCTCCAGCTCGCTCACCCGCCGGCCGACCCAGTCCTCGTGGAACGGCAGCTGCAGGATCGCCATCGTGCCCGAAGGGTCGCGCCAGGCGGTCGCCACTCCATCGGGCAAGAGCATCCGCATGAACCGGTCGGTGGTCCACGGCACGGTCGCCACGGTCGGGATCCCCAGGCGCTCGTACACCGCGGCCCGCTTGGCGTCGTAGATGCGCGCGACCACGTGCTCGACGCCGAAGTTCTCCCTGGCGACCCTGGCCGAGATGATGTTGGAGTTGTCGCCGCTGGACACCGCGGCGAATGCGCCGGCGTGTTCGATGCCGGCCCGTACCAGCACGTTGCGCTCGAAGCCGAGACCGACCACCTGATCACCGTGGAAGTCGCTGCCGAGCCGGCGGAACGCCTGGCCGTCCTTGTCGATCACCGCGACGTCGTGGCCGAGCCGCTCCAGGGCGACGGCCAGCGAAGACCCCACCCGGCCGCAGCCCATGATGACGACGTGCACGGCACCTCCCGGTCTTGCGAAACGTGTGCACCGTACCCGGCATAGGCTTCGATCTCGTGAGCAAGTTCGCTACGGCGGCTAAGCGCATACTCGTCGGCAGACCGTTCCGAAGCGACCGGCTCGCCCACACGTTGCTGCCCAAGCGCGTCGCCCTCCCGGTGTTCGCCTCGGACCCGATGTCCAGCGTCGCGTACGCGCCCGAGGAGATCCTGATCGTGCTGTCGGTGGCCGGCGCGGCCGCCTACGTGTACAGCCCGTGGATCGCGCTGGCGGTCGCCGTCGTGATGACCGCCGTGGTCGCCTCCTACCGGCAGAACGTGCGCGTCTACACCTCGGGCGGCGGCGACTTCGAGGTCGCCAAGGTCAACCACGGCCCGCGCTGGGGCCTGGTGGTGGCCAGCGCGCTGCTGGTCGACTACGTGCTCACGGTGGCCGTCTCGATCGCCTCCGCCGCGGCTAACGTCGGCTCCCTGCTGCCGTACGTGGCCGACCACAAGGTGCAGTTCGCGGTCGGGGCGATCATCGTGCTGACCGCGATCAACCTGCGCGGCGTCCGGGAGTCCGGGATCGCCTTCGCGATCCCGACGTACGCGTTCGTGGCCGGCATCCTCAGCATGATCGCCTGGGGCCTGTTCCGGGCCTTCGGGCTCGGCGACCAGGTGCGCGCCGAGAGCGCGGACCTGGAACTGGTCGAGGAGGGCGGCCATCTGGCGGGGTTCGGTCTGGCGTTTCTGGTGCTGCGGGCGTTCTCGTCGGGCAGCGCGGCCCTGACCGGGGTCGAGGCGATCGCCAACGGCGTGCCGGCCTTCCGCAAGCCCAAGGGCCGCAACGCCGCCACCACGCTGCTGATGATGGGGCTGCTGGCGATCACGATGTTCCTCGGGCTGATCACGCTGGCCCGGCTGACCGGGGTGCGGATCGCCGAGCACCCCGAGGCCCAGCTGGTGAACGCGCCCGAGGGCTACCAGCAGAAGACCCTGGTGGCGCAGCTGGCCAACGCCGTGTTCGGCGGCTTCACGCCGGCCATCTGGTACGTGATCTTCTTCACCGGCCTGATCCTGGTGCTGGCCGCCAACACCGCGTTCAACGGGTTCCCGGTGCTCGGCTCGATCCTGGCCCAGGACCGGTACCTGCCAAGGCAGCTGCACACCCGGGGCGACCGGCTGGCGTTCTCCAACGGCATCGTGTCCCTGGCCGGGTTCGCCGTGCTGCTGGTGGTGGCCTTCGACGCCGAGGTGACCCGGCTGATCCAGCTCTACATCGTCGGGGTGTTCGTGTCGTTCGTGCTGAGCCAGAGCGGCATGCTGCGGCATTGGAACCGGCTGCTGCGCACCGAGCGGGACGCGGCGGTCCGGCGGCGGATGCGGCGGTCCCAGGCGATCAACGCGTTCGGGCTGGTCACTACCGCGACGGTGCTGGTCATCGTGCTGGTGACCAAGTTCCTCGCCGGGGCCTGGATCGCGATCGCGGCGATGGCGGCGATCTACGCCGTGATGAGCGCGATTCGCCGCCACTACGACCGGGTCGCCGCGGAGCTGGCGGCGGCGGCCAGCGAGGGTGACTCGACGCTGCCGGCCCGCAACCACGCGATCGTGCTGGTTTCGACGCTGCACCTGGCCACCAAGCGGGCGCTGGCCTACGCCAAGGCCACCCGGCCGGACGTGCTGGAGGCGGTCACGGTCAACGTCGACGACAGCGACACCAGGGCACTGGCCAGGGCCTGGGAGGCAAACGACATCAAGGTGCCGCTCAAGGTGATCGAGTCGCCGTACCGCGAGATCACCAAGCCGGTGCTGGACTACGTAACGCGCGTGCGTACGACCAACCCGCGCGACGTGGTCACCGTGTTCATCCCCGAGTACGTGGTCGGGCACTGGTGGGAGCACCTGCTGCACAACCAGAGCGCGCTGCGGCTCAAGGGCCGGCTGCTGTTCACCCCTGGTGTGATGGTCACCAGCGTGCCGTGGCAGCTGCGCTCGTCGGTGATGGTTCACGACCGGCAGGTGCACGCTCCCGGCACGGTGCGCCGCGGCCTTGACCGCGGCCACCCGGACGGGGCCGACCAGCCGGTCCGCTCCGAGGCCAGCCGGCGCCAGCGGTGACCGGCAGGCCGGAGCTCGAGCTGGACATCGGCGCGGCCGGACACGGCGGCTTCTGCGTGGCCAGGCACGAGGGCCGGGTGGTGTTCGTCCGGCACGCCCTGCCCGGTGAGCGCGTGCTGGCCCGGGTCACCGACGACAGCCGCGACTCGTACTGGCGGGCCGACGCCGTGCGGGTGCTGCGGGCGTCGCCGGACCGGGTGCCGGCGCCGTGCCCGGTCGCGGCGCCGGCCGGCTGCGGCGGTTGCGACTGGCAGCACGTCGCACCGCACCGGCAGCGGCTGCTCAAGGCCGACGTCGTTCGCGAGCAGCTGCGCCGGATCGCCCGGATCCGGCCGGACGCCCTCGACGTGGTGGTCGAGCCGCTGCCCGGCGGGCCGCTCGGCTGGCGTACCCGGGTCCAGCTGGCGGTGGACCGCGATGGCCGCGCCGGCCTGCGCGCGCACCGCGAGGAGCGGGTGGTGCCGCTCGCCGACTGCCCGCTCGTCGTCGCCGGCGCCCTGCCCCCGGTGCTGGCCGGGCGCTGGGCGCCGGGGGCCACGGTCGAGGTGACCGTCGACGGCGCCGGCACGACGCATGTCGCGGAGCTCGCCAGCCGGACCCGGCCGCAATCAGCC
>DASSUA010000310.1:0-6892 GCA_035707525.1 Pseudonocardiaceae bacterium | reverse complement strand
TCTCGACGTAGGCCGGCAGGAAGCTCCCCGCGTCGTCGCGCGAGAAGCCGCCGCCCATCTGGGTCAGGTCGTTCGTGCCGAACGAGAAGAACTCCGCGACCTCGGCGATCCGCTGCGCGGTGAGCGCCGCCCGGGGCAGCTCGATCATGGTGCCGATCGGGATGTCCAGCTCGATGCCCGCCGTGCGGGCGACTTCGGCGATGACGCCGTCGATCTGATCGCGGACCAGCAGCAGCTCCACCACCGACCCGACGAGCGGAACCATGATCTCCACGCGCGGCCGGCCGCCCTGCTTGACGCGTTCCGCTGCGGCCTCGGCCACCGCCCGCACCTGCATGCCGTAGATGCCCGGCACGACCATGCCGAGGCGTACCCCGCGAAGGCCGAGCATCGGGTTCGACTCGTGCAGCCGTTCGACGGCGATGAGCAGCCGCTCGTCGTCGGGTTTCGCCCCGTTGCCCGCGCGGGCCACGGCGACCCGAACCGCCAGGTCGGTGCGATCGGGCAGGAACTCGTGCAGCGGCGGGTCGAGCAGCCGGATCGTGACCGCCAGCCCGTCCATCTCCTCGAGGATCCTGGTGAAGTCGGCGCGCTGCAGCGGCAGCAACGCCTCGAGCGCCGCGTCCCGGGCGACCGCGGAGTCGGCCAGCACCAGCCGCTCGATGAGCACCCGCCGGTCGCCGAGGAACATGTGCTCGGTGCGGCACAGCCCGATGCCCTCCGCACCGAGCTGGCGGGCCCTGGCCGCATCCTCTGGCGTGTCGGCGTTGGCCCTGACCTCGAGCCGCCGGGAGCGGTCGGCGTGGCGCAGCAGCCGGTCGACCGAACGCACCAGCTCCGCGGTCTCGGGGTCGGCGGCCTCGAGCGCCGCGTCGAGCCCGCGTTCGAGGTAGACGACCACCGGGGACGCCACGACCGGCAACCCGCCCGCGAAGACCTCGCCGGTGGAGCCGTCGATCGACAGCACGTCGCCCTCGGCGAACGCCTGCTCACCGATCCGAAGGGTGCGCGCATCGACATCGATGTCGAGCTCCTCGGCACCGCATACGCACGTGCGGCCCATGCCCCTGGCGACGACGGCGGCATGCGAGGTCTTGCCGCCACGGCTGGTGAGCACGCCGGTGGCTGCGATCATGCCCGACAGGTCGTCGGGGGTGGTTTCGCGGCGGCACAGGATGACGTCCTCACCGCGCGCGGCCCACTCCACTGCGGTCGTGGCGTCGAAGACGACCTTGCCGACGGCCGCACCCGGTGAGGCCGCCATGCCGCGGGTCAGCAGCGGCCGGGAGGCGCCGGTGTCGAACTGCGGGTGCAGCAGCTGCGCGAGCTGGGCGCCGGTGACCCGGCCCAGTGCCTCGTCCTTGGTGATCAGCCGCTCGTCGATGAGCTGGGTGGCGATCCGGAAGGCCGCGGCCGCGGACCGCTTCCCGACCCGCGTCTGCAGCATCCAGAGCTTGCCCCGCTCGACCGTGAACTCGATGTCGCACAGGTCCCGGTAGTGCGTCTCCAGGGTGCGCATGATGTGCGCCAGCTCGGCATGCGAGGCCGGGTCGAGCCTGGCGAGGTCCTCGAGCGAGAGCGTGTTGCGGATGCCGGCGACGACGTCCTCGCCCTGCGCGTTGACCATGTAGTCGCCGTAGATGCCGGGCCGCCCGGTCGCGGGGTCCCGGGTGAAGGCGACGCCGGTCCCCGACGTCTCGCCGAGGTTGCCGAACACCATCGTGCATATGTTGACGGCCGTCCCCAGGTCATGGGGGATGCCCTCGCGACGCCGGTACAGCCGCGCCCGGTCGGTGTTCCACGAGTCGAACACCGACCGCACCGCCATGTCCAGCTGGTCGCGCGGGTCCTGCGGGAACCCACGCCCGCTGTGGGTCGCGACGATCCGCTTGAACTCCTCGACCAGGCCCCGCAGCTGCTCGGCGGACAGGTCCACGTCGGTGCCGGCCACGGTCCGCTCCTTCGCCGCGTCGAGCGCCGACTCGAACTCCTCGCCCGGGATGCCCAGCACCGTCCGGCCGAACATCTGGATGAGCCGCCGGTAGGAGTCCCAAGCGAACCGCTCGTCACCGGCCGCGTCCGCCAGCCCCTTGACCGAGTAGTCGTTCAGGCCGACATTGAGCACCGTCTCCATCATCCCCGGCATGGAGAACTTCGCCCCGGAGCGCACCGCCACCAGCAGCGGGTCCCGGATGTCGCCGAGCCGGCGGCCGAGGCGGTCCTCCAGGCGGCGCAACGCCATCGTCACCTGCACCTGCAGCAGCTGCGGTTCCTCGCCGCGGTCCAGGTAGTACCGGCAGGCCTCGGTGGTGATCGTGAACCCCGGCGGCACCGGCAGCCCCAGCCGCGTCATCTCCGCGAGGTTCGCACCCTTCCCGCCCAGCAGGTCGACCTGCTCCCGCCCGCCGTCGGCGAAGTCGAACACGAACTGCACCCGCTGGTCGCCAGGCTGAGCCGGACCGGCTGGACCAGCGGCGCGGATCTGTACGGGAGTCACCATGAAAGCCTCCTCACAACGCCGGCCGGATCACTCAACGCTAGCCCTCCCTACCTGCGTCCCCCTCGAACCGGTCCTGCGCCATCGCCACGCCGCCATATCCTGGCAAGGAATGTTGCGGTCCAGGCGGGTACATTCACGCTGGGTAGTGGCCGCTAGCATGCGAAAGTGCCGTGGATCATCAGCGCTGGTGCCGACCGGGTCGAGCTGGACGCAGCAAGGCAGGCGTTGATCACGTTCACCGTGACCAACGGCGGCCCGGTCGATGACCGCGCGGTCCTGGACGTGGTGCCGGGTGGCGACGCCGACAGGTCGTGGTTCGCGCTCGATGAGCGCCAGCGGTTCATTCCCCACAGGGCGTCGCTGCCGTTCCAGGTGAAGGTCATGGTGCCGCTGGAAGCGGCGGCGGGAACGAAATGGGTTCAGGGTCGCGTCTACTCCGCGGACACCGCGCCCGAGGAAAGCTCGGTGCTGTCGGATCGTGTGATCTTCGAGGTCAGGCCCGCCACCGTGGCGAAGGCTCGGTCGAACCTGCTGCTTTGGCTGATCCCGGTCGCGGTCCTGGTCGTGGTGACGCTCGGCGTGCTGGTCGGCTGGCTCGTGCTCGGCGACGACTCCGGACCGGATGGGCACACCGCAACCGTGACGACTCCGGGGACGACGACTTCGGTTCCGGGCGGCCCGGACGTGACGAACGCGCAGCCGGTCCATGTGCGCAGCGACGTGGTGGCGCCCGGGCAGAGCGGCGACGTCGTGGCGACGTGCCCGGCGGGCACGGTCATCGTCGGCGGCGGGTACTGGCTGCGCTCGCCCGTGGGCATGGTCATCGACACGTCCCGCCCGGCGCCCTCGGGGCAGGGCTGGCATGTGCACGGTTTCAACCCCAACACCGGCAACTTCGACTTCGACGTCGTCGCCATGTGCGGCACCGTGCGGGACCACCAGCCGGTCTCCGCATCGGTCGTCGTGCCACCGGGGCAGCAGGCGGAAGCCGTGGCCAGCTGCCCGGATGGAAAGGGGAGCACCGGCGGCGGTGGCTCCGCATCCGGTCTGGCCCTCAACGTGTCCCAACCGGCGGCGGCCAACCGGGGGTGGCAGGTGCGCGCCCTCAACACGACCGGCGTGGCCCAGGCCATCACGGCGTACGCGCTGTGCGCGACCGCGCCGTCCACCGAGATCGCCACGACGTCGGTCACGGTCCAACCCGGCACCCGCTGGGAAGGCGGTGCCGCCTGCCCAGCAGGCAAGCTCGGCACCGGCGGGGGCTACTCCTTCGACCCCGGCCCCGGTCTGCACCTCTACATCTCCTCGCCGGAGAGCACGGGCTGGGACGTCCGAGCCGACAACCGGGGTGGCGTGGCCCGCGGTGTCACCGCTTACGCCGTCTGCGTCACCAAGGGCTGACGATCCGGAGGTCCTCGATCAGCGTCGGGATGAGGCGCTCCTCCATCAGGCAGCGGCCGGCCTCGGCCATCGCGCCGGCCAGCGAAGGGTCCCAGGGGCTGGCGGCGGGTGTGCCGCGCAGCGCGTCGGAGGGGCCGGTGGTCAGGGCGGCCAGGTAGTCGGCGGCCGTCATGCGCCAGGGAGTGACGCCGAGGCGGTCGATGGCGGAGCCGGTGATGCGCAGGCCGGTCCAGTCGAAGTCGTTCCGCCACCGGATCCTGGCGCCGGTGGCCGCTTCGAGCAGGCGCCAGCAGGCGAGTGAGGGCACGCCCTCGGTGCAGACGACGGCGGCGCCGTGGCGGCCGAGGCGGCTTGCCGCTTCGCGCAGGACCGCCGGGTTCTCGCAGACGAAGATCTCGTCCGCCTGCGGCGTGACGGGCAGCTCGACGAGCTGGTGCAGGGTGACGCGCAGGGGTACGGCCAGGCGCGCGGCGTGGCTGAGCCACTCGCCGAGGCCGGCGCCCGCCGCCGGCAGGTTGAGGACGAGGACCTGGCTGGCGAGGTCGTCGACGACGACACCGGCGGCGTCCCAGAGGGCGCGGCGCTGCTCGGCGGTCTGGGGTATGTCCCGGTCTTCCCGCAGCGCCAGCGCGCGCAGGACTAGCCCACCGAGCAGCCCGGTGGACAGCGCCTTGGGATCGCCGGTGGCGGACTCGGCGAGCACCGGCAGCGGGATGCCCGAGGCTGGAAGCAGGTCGAGCACCGCCACCGCCTGGGTGAACAGGTGGGTGTCACCGCGCCGGACCAGGCGGGTGGCGGTGCCGTCGGTCGTGAGCGACTCGCGCCACGCCTCGTACCAGGGTTGATCCGCGTGCCGCCGGCTGACCAGCGTTGCCAGGGCGGCCTCCACCGCGGCGGCCTCGGCGGCCCGCTCGCCGCGCCGGTCACGAAGCGGCCCGCCGAGCCGGGTGAGCGCATCGACCAGGCCCTCCCCGTTGGCGGCGCGCAGGCCACGGTCGAGTTCGAGCAGGGAGACGGTGAGCCGCGTCGTGTCCGGTGGCCGGTGCCGGCCGGTGAGGCCGATGACGACGCGCCGCTCGGCGTCGGTCGGGGAGCTCAGGCCGATCTTGCCGTCGAGCCGGCCGCTGGTGCCTTCGAGCCGCCGCCGAGCCGCCGCCAGGAGCCTGGTCCACCCGTCGTCGAGCGTCACGCGTCGGCCGGCTCCAGGTCGTCGAGCAGCCCGGAGCCGCGGGCCGGCCTGCGGCGGGTGAGCGGCGAACCTAGGGCGGCGGCGAGGCTGCCGTCGACGTCGGCGTCGGTTCCGGTGCCGTCCCAGACCATGAGCAGGGCGCTGACGGCGTGCTCGGCGGGGGAGTGCTTGAGGTCGTAGTGCGCGGCGCCGGGCACGGTGTCGTAGGTGGCCCACAGGTCGAAACCGGTCATGAACAGGTCGAAGTCGAACTCGGTGGTGAGGCCGAACAGCTCGGTGCGGCCCTTGTCGTCTACCCCGGCGAACGCCTCGTCCAGGGCCAGCAGGCGGGGGCAGCGGGGGTCGGCGGAGTTGAACGTCACGTGGGCGGCGGCGAACAGCGGCAGGTGCAGCGACACGGACTGCTCGCCACCGGAGAGCTGACCGTGCCTGGCCCTGGTGAGCCGTTCCTCGCCGCCGCCCGGCGGGTGCAGGAAGAAGCTGAACGAGCGCCAGCGCCGGTAGTCGAGAACGTCGGCCAGTATCTGGCGGTAGCCGCGGTCGGGCCGGGCCGCCCGGGCGGCCTTGATACTGCCGGCGAAGTACGCCCGCATCCTGGCCAGCTCGTCGGGTCCGAGGCTGGCCGCGTCGCGTTCCATGAGTCGCACGATGTCGCGCTGCTCGTCGGCGAGGGAGTCGGCGAGCTCCCAGCGCACGCCGACGGTCAGGCCGGACGACATGCGACGGCGGCGCATCTCGGTGTTCATCCGGTTGATCAGGTCCCGGGCGTCGACCGTGCGTTCGTGGATCTGCCGGGCCAGCTGCGTGAGCAGGGCGTCCTCCAGCACGCGGCGCTCGGACTCGGTGAGCAGCTGCTCCTGGTCGCGGCGGGCGCCCGCGATCCGTTCGCCGAAGGCCCCGACCGGGGCGAGCCCGTGCTCGTCGGCGATGCGCACGACGATGAGGCCGCCGGCGCTTTCCCACTCCGGGCGGTAGTCGTGGCCGGCGGCGGACAGCTCGGTGCTGAGGTCGTCCAGTGCCTTGGTGAGCCTCGTGGTCGCCTGCTTGACCGACGCCTCGGTCGGGCTCAGGTCGCGGGTGGCGGCCAGGATCCCGTCGTGTATCGCGGCGACGGCGGGCGGCAGCGCCATACCGGCCGCGTCGCCGGCCGGGTCGGGCCAGTCCTCGTGCCGCGCCGGCCAGGTCAACGTCGTCGGGCAGCGAAGGATGGCGAGCAGGTCCGGGTCGGCGAACGGTTCCAGCCGCCTGGCCTCGGCCTGCTCCTCGGCGATCGCGGTGCGAAGCGCCGCGATCGCCGCCTCGGCCTCTGTGCCGGCTGCGGCGTGGTCGCGGATTGCCCTTTCCCTTGCCTTGGTCGCCTCGGTGCGAGCCGTCTGGGCGGCCTTGATCTGCGCCTCGGCGGCGGCGATGTCGGCGAGCACCTGGGCGGCGTCGGCGCCGAGCCGGTCCTGTTGGGTGCGCAGGCGCTCGGACTCGGTCGTCCAGGTCACGTGGGCGCGGTCGGCCTCGGCGGTCGCCGACTGCTCCTCGTCGTGTGCCCGGTCGAGCCGTTCGCGTTCCTGCTCGGCCTTCTCGTGCGCGGCGTCGGAGCGTTCGCGGACGCCCGCGAGCTTGATCGCCAGTTTGTCGAACCGATCCACCGCGGCGGCCACGCCGTCGACGCCGGCGGGCGGCAGCGACCGGTCGGCGGCCACCTTGCGTAGGGCACGATCCTTCGCCGACGCCTCGGCGACCGCCTGGTCGAACGCGGACCTGGCCTGCTCCGATGCCTTTCGTCGCTCCCGCAGTCCGCCCGCGGCCTG
>DASSUA010000309.1:0-2742 GCA_035707525.1 Pseudonocardiaceae bacterium | reverse complement strand
CTCGGCGCGCTCACCGGCCTGTCCAAGCCGACCGCATCGCAGCTGCTGGGCCGCCTCGAGGAGCGCGGGTTGGTCGAGGCCGTCGGTGAGCAGGAGGGCGGCCGCGGGCCGAACGCCAGGCTCTACGCCGTCCGGCCGTCGTGCGCCTACGTGGTCGGGGTCAACGCCGGACCGTCCGGGCTGCGCGCCGAGGTGGCCGACATCGCCGGCGCGGTCGTCGGCGCCGCGTCCGTCGACTCGGCCGCCTCCGCCGCGTCCGCCGACCCGGTCGCGCTCGTGCACGACGCGGTCGCCTCGGCCACCGCCGGCGCGGGGTTCTCGCCGGACCGGCTGCGCCGGATCGTGATCGGCACCCCGGGCCTGGTGGACCCGGCAACCGGCGACATGCGGTTCGCCTGGGACCTGCCGGCCTGGCACCAGGGTCTGCTCGCCGCGCTGCGCAACGACCTGCACGTGCCGGTGGCGTTCGAGAACGACGTCAACCTGGCCGCGATGGCCGAGCGGCACGCCGGCGCCGCGACCGACCGCGACGACTTCGCGCTGATCTGGATCGGGCGCGGGCTCGGCCTGGCGGTCGTGCTAGGCGGGCAGGTGCTGCGCGGGGTCAACGGCGCCGCAGGTGAGATCGGTTACCTGCCGGTCGCGGGTGCCGCCGTGGCCCGCATCCAGCCCGGGAGCAAGGTCTACCCCGGTGGCTTCCAGTCCCTGGTGAGCGCGTCCGCCGTGCAGGAGCTGGCCGCCAGCCACGGCGTGCGCGCCGAGTCCGCCGAGCAGGTGCTACTCGCCGGCAACGAGAGCGTGCTCGACGAGCTGGCCGGGCGGATCGCGCTCGGCGTGGCCGCGGTGTGCGCGGTCGTCGACCCCGGCGTGGTCGTGCTGGCCGGGGAGGTCGGCCGGGCCGGCGGCACGCCGCTGGCCGCCCGGGTGGCCGCGGCCGTCACGAAGATCTCGCTGCCGCCGTGCGACGTGCGGGTGAGCGCGGTCGACGGCGACCCGGTGCTGCGCGGCGCGATCCTGTCCGCGCTCGCGGTGGCCCGCGACGAGATCTTCGACTCGACCACCGACGAGCCCCGCGAGCTCACCCCCGCGGGCTCCTAAGCCTTTCGCGCACTTGGGGAGCTCCAGTTCCACCTGGTGCAACTGGAGCTCCCCAAGTGCGAATGGGAGGGGCGTCAGGCGAAGGCGTTGTGGATGGCGGTGGTGAGTGCGGCCTGGGCGGAGTCGCCGTCGAGCGACCACATCATCGATCCGCCGAGGCCGTTCGCCTTGATCCAGCCGACCTTCTGGGTGACGAGCTGCGGATCGTCATAGGACCACCACTGGTTGCCGTCGTAGAGCCACAGCGCCCCGTTGGTCGTGTCCCGGTACCGCGTGCCGGCGCGGTTGACCAGCACCTTGTAGTCCTCGGTGCCGGACTCCCAGGTGCCGGGCGCCGGGCCGGTCGACGACTGGTAGAGGCCGTTGTTCGTGCTCGGTACCCCCTGCCAGCCCTTGCCGTAGGCGGGTATGCCGACGACCAGCTCACGGGCCGGGGCGCCGCCATTGCGGTAGGCGCCGATCGCGTTCTCGACGCTGAACCGTCCGGGGGCCGGGTCGGCCGCCGGGCTGCGCAGCTGCGAGTGGTGGTTGGTCCTGGGCTCCCACGGGCCGTGGAAGTCGTAACCCTGGATGGTGGCGAAGTCGAGCTGGTTGAACACCGGGCCGACCTCCACCCCGGCGGCGATCTTGGCCGGGTCGGCCGGCAGGAACGCGGTGAGCAGGAACCGCTTGCCGACCGTGGCGCCGTAGGCGTCGAGCTGGCGGCGCAGCTCGGCGAGCAGCAGCGTGAAGTTCTGCTTGTCCTCGGGCCGGACGACGTTGCCGGGGTTGCCCTCCGAGCCGGGCCACTCCCAGTCGATGTCGATGCCGTCGAACACCCCTGCCGCCGAGCCGGGCCCGCCCTGCGGCTCGCCGCCGATGAGCGGCAGGTTCCCCTTGATGAACAGGTCGATGCACGAGGCCGCGAACGCCTGCCGCGAGCTCGCCGTCAGCGCCGCGTTGGAGAAGTAACGCGACCAGGTCCAGCCGCCGAGCGACATGAGCACCTTGAGGTTGGGGTTGCGCTGCTTGAGCTTGCGCAGCTGGTTGAAATTGCCGGCGAGCGGCTGGTTGTAGACGTCGGCGACGCCGTCGACGCTCTCGGCCGCGGTGAACCGGCGCTGGTAGTCGGCCCACGCGTCGCCGACCCCCGTCTGGTTCGCCTCGAAGCAGCGGCCGTCGCTGCCGACGTTGCCGAACGCGTAGTTGATGTGCGTGAGCTTGCTGGCCGCGCCGCTGGTTTCGACGTTGCGCACCAGGTAGCCGCGGGCGTAGATGCCCCACTGGGTGAAGTAGGCGACCTTGGAGTACTGGCCCGGTGGCGGTGGTGGGGGCCCCGACTGGGTCGTGGCGCTCACCTGGTTGCTCGGGGTCGACAGGTTGTTCGCCGCGTCCCTGGCGCGCACGGTGAACGTGTACGTCGTGCTGGGGGCCAGCCCGGACACGGTCGCGGTCAGGCCGGTGACCGAGGTGGCCAGCGAGCCGCCGTTGTAGACGTTGTAGCCGGTGACGCCGACATTGTCGGTCGAGGCGTTCCAGGCGAGCGAGACGCTGCTGGACGTCGTGCCGGTCACCCGTAGGTTCGTCGGTGCGGTCGGCGGTGTGGTGTCGCCGCCGCCGCCCGAGCCGTCGCACGGTGCCCCGTTGAGACGGCAGTTGCTCGGC
>DASSUA010000308.1:0-4708 GCA_035707525.1 Pseudonocardiaceae bacterium | reverse complement strand
CGCCGAGCACGGACGAGCTGCTCACCGCAGACGGGATGGGCCGGTACAACCACTTCATCGGCAGCAGCCGCGTCGGCCTCGCATCGATCTACTGGACGCCGTCGACCGGGGCGCACGCGGTGTACGGCGGAATCCGGGGGGTGTGGGCCCGGTACGGCTACGAGTCGGGGCTCGGCTACCCGCTCACCGACGAGCTTTCCACCCCCGATCGCATCGGACGGTTCAACCACTTCTCGCGCGGCGCCTCGATCTACTGGACGCCCTCTACGGGGGCGCACGAGGTGCACGGCGCGATCAGGGGGGTCTGGGAGCGCACCGGCTGGGAGCGCGGCCTGGGCTACCCGCTGACCGACGAGACCCGGACGCCCGACGGCGCCGGCCGCTACAACCACTTCAGCAAGGGCGGGTCGATCTACTGGACGGCGTCGACCGGGGCGCACGCGGTGTACGGCGCCATCAAGGCCCGGTGGGCGGCGCTGGGCTGGGAGCGGTCCTACCTCGGCTATCCGACCAGCGGCGAGTTCAGCGTGCCGGGCGGGCGGCGGTCCAACTTCCAGTACGGCTACATCTTCTGGAACGCCACCACCGGGCAGGTGATCGACCGCCGCTACTGAGCCGAACCGGCCTCTACCCTGTCCGGGTGCGTTCGGTTGAATGGGTCGACGGCGGGCTGGAGGTCACCGACCAGACCGCGCTCCCGCAGCTGCGCCAGGTCCGGCTGACCACCGTGGACGAGGTGGTCGACGCCGTTCGCCGGCTCGTGGTGCGGGGGGCGCCGCTGCTGGGGGTGGTCGGTGCGCTCGGGGTCGCGCTCGCCGCGCGCTCCTGTGATCCGGCGCAGGTCAGGCGCGACGCGGAGCGGATCGCGGCCGCCCGGCCGACCGCTGTCAACCTGCGTTGGGGCGTGTCCCAGGCGCTGGCCCGCCTCGACGACGGCCCGGCCGCGGTGCTCGACGCCGCGCTCGCGGTGCTGGAGGACGACGTGCGGCGCTGCCGCTCGCTCGCCGGCCGCGGCGCGCAACTGCTCGCCGAGCTGTGCGGCGACCGCCCGCTGGCCCTGCACACGCACTGCAACGCGGGCGCGATGGCGTGCGTGGAATGGGGGACGGCGCTCGGCATCGTGCGTGCGCTGCACGAGCGGGACCTGGTGCGGCTGGTCGTGCTCGACGAGACCCGACCGCTGCTGCAGGGTTCGCGCATCACCGCGGTCGAGCTGGCCCAGCTCGGCGTGCCACACCGGGTGGTGGTCGACTCGGCGGGTCCGTCGGTGATCGCCCGGGGCCTGGTCGACGCGGTCGT
The DNA here is from genome assembly GCA_035707525.1 of Pseudonocardiaceae bacterium. Lineage (GTDB taxonomy): Bacteria > Actinomycetota > Actinomycetes > Mycobacteriales > Pseudonocardiaceae > DASSUA01. Next base: position 3,409 of record DASSUA010000308.1, on the reverse strand, counting down.
GGTCGGCGCCGACCGGATCGCCGCCAACGGCGACGTGGCCAACAAGATCGGGACCTACCCGCTCGCACTCGCGGCCGCGCGCGCCGGGGTGCCGTTCGTGGTCGCCGCCCCGGAGTCGACGGTGGACGCGGCGACCGCCTCCGGCGCCGGCATCGAGGTCGAGGAACGACCGGCGCAGGAGGTGCTGTGGCTGGCCGGGCGGCCGGTGTCACCGCCCGGCACGCTCGCCTGGAACCCGGCCTTCGACGTCACCCCGGCCGACCTGATCACCGCGATCGTCACCGAGGAACGGGTGATCCGCCCATCGGCCCCCTAGCGCACTTGGGGAGCTTCAGTTCCACATCCGGAACTGAAGCTCCCCAAGTGCGTCGTGGCTGGCTGGCTGGCTCAGTTGACGACGACGCTGCGCAGCACGTCGCCGCGGTGCATGCGCTCGAACGCCTGCTCGACGTCGCCCAGCCCGATCCGCTCGGTGACGAACTTGTCCAGCGGCAGCCTGCCCCGCAGGTACAGGTCGATCAGCATCGGGAAGTCGCGCGAGGGCAGGCAGTCGCCGTACCAGCTGGACTTGAGCGAGCCGCCCCTTGCGAAGAAGTCCAGCAGCGGCATCTCCAGCCGCATGTCGGGCGTTGGCACGCCGACCAGGACCACGGTGCCGGCCAGGTCGCGGGCGTAGAACGCCTGCTTCCAGGTCTCCGGGCGGCCGACCGCGTCGATCACGACGTCGGCGCCCCAGCCGCCGGTCAGCTCCTGGATCCGGGCGACCGCGTCCTGGGCGGAGGCGTCCACGACGTCGGTCGCGCCGAACTCGCGGGCCCACTCCAGCTTGCGGGCGTCCACGTCGACGGCGACGATGCGTCCCGCCCCGGCGAGCCTGGCGCCGGCGATCGCGGCGTCCCCGACGCCGCCGCAGCCGATCACCGCGACGGTGTCGCCGCGCCCGACGTTGCCGGTGTTCAGCGCCGCCCCGAGGCCGGCCATCACGCCGCAGCCGAGCAGGCCCGCGACGGCCGGCTCGGCGGCCGGGTCGACCTTCGTGCACTGTCCACTGTGGACGACGGTCTTGTCGGCGAAGGCGCCGATGCCCAGCGCCGGGGAGAGCCGCTCGCCCGAGGGCAGCGTCATCGGCGCGCTGGCGTTGTGGGTGTTGAAGCAGTACCACGGGCGGCCGCGCAGGCAGGCCCGGCAGCGGCCGCACACGGCGCGCCAGTTGAGGACGACGTAGTCGCCGGGGGCGACGTCGGTGACCTGCGAGCCGACCTCCTCGACCACACCGGCCGCCTCGTGCCCCAGCAGGAACGGGAACTCGTCGGTGATGCCGCCCTCGCGGTAGTGCAGGTCGGTGTGGCACACCCCGCACGCCTGGACGCGGACGACGGCGTCACCCGGCCCGGGGTCGGGAAGCACGATGTCGACCAGCTCGACCGGCTGGCCCTTCGCCCTGGAGATCACCCCGCGCACCTGCTGCGGCATTGTCGCGTCGCCCCTCTCGCTCGATTCGCCTGGCCGTCCGGAGGGCAGCCTGCCACCCGGTGTGCCGGAGTGCGAGGGCCACGCGCGGGCTGCGTAGTGTTGGTTGGGTGATTTGTCCGAAATGCCAGAACATGATGCAGACCGTCGACCGTCGCGGTGTGCACATCGAGCAGTGCCATGGGTGCAAGGGGATCTTCCTCGACCGTGGCGAGCTCGAGCAGATCGCGAACGCCGAGCAGAGCTACTACACGGCCGCCGCCCCGCCGGCGGCGTACCGGGACTCCCCGCCGCCCTACCGGGGCGGGCACGACCCCCGCTACGCCCAGGGTGGCCACAGCGGCCATTACGGATACCGCGACTCGCCCCCGCCGCACGGCCACAAGCGGCGCAAGGGCTTCCTCGAGGAGTTGTTCGACTGACCGCTCCGGTGGATCTGCAGATCTGCACCGGCTGCGGTGGCTGGCTGGACCCGCCGAGGGTCGAGCCGGGGGAGCCGGTGCTGGTCTGCGGGGACTGCGGGCAGCGGCAGCCGTTTCGGCGGCTGCCGCTGTTCTCGCTGACCGGCCCCAGCGGCACCGGCAAGTCCACCGTGTGCAGGCTGCTCGCGGGCGAGCTGGCCGGCCAGGTCGTCGTGCTCGAGCAGGACGTGCTGTGGACCGGCGGCCTCACCGACCCGTCCGACGACTTCCGGCTGTTCCGCTCCACCTGGCTGCGGATGGCCGGGATGATCCACCAGAGCGGCCGACCGGTCCTGCTGTGCGGCACGGTCGTGCCGGAGCAGCTCGAGCGCCGCCCGGAACGCGTGTTCGTCGGCGACATCCACTACCTGGCGCTGGTGTGCCAGCCCGACGTGCTGCGTGACCGGCTGCTGGCGCGACCGCCGTGGCGCGGTTGGAACGGCAGCCGCGTCGAGGAGACGCTGGCGTTCAACGAGTGGGTGCGGGCCGGCAACGCCGGGGTCGAGCTGCTCGACACCACGGCGCTGCCGCTCGCGGACACCGTCGCCGCCGTCGCCTCCTGGGTCCGCAGCCGGCTGCCGGTTCTCGACGCCGCCCGGCCCTAGGCCGGCAGGGCGTTCGGGTACTTCAACGCCGTTGCGGTGTTGAGGACGACGACCCGGTCGGTCTCGGTGAGCCAGCCGGCCTCGCGCAGCTCGCGGGCGGCGGTCAGGCAGGCGGCGCCCTCCGGGCACGGCACCAGGCCCTCGGTCTCGCCGAACTCCCGCAGGTCGGCGAGCAGGTCCTGGTCGGACACCGCGATCGCGGTGCCGGACGTCGAGTACAGGGCGTCGAGGATGAGCTCGTCGCCCAGGGGCGCCGGCACCGTCAGCCCATAGGCGACCGTGCGCGCGTCCGGCCACGGCTCGACCCGCCGGGCGCCCGCGTCGAACGCCCGCACGACCGGGGCGCAGCCGCTGGACTGCACGGCGACCAGCCTCGGCAGCGGCTCGCCGATCCAGCCGAGCGTGCGCAGCTCCGTCAGCGCCTTGTGGATGCCGATCAGCCCCACTCCGCCGCCGGTGGGATAGACGATGACGTCGGGAGGCCGCCAGCCGAGCTGCTCGACGATCTCCAGGCCCATCGTCTTCTTGCCCTCGATCCGGTACGGCTCCTTCAGCGTCGAGGCGTCGAACACGTTCCCGCTGCTGGTCAGCTGGCCGATGAGCCGCCCGGCGTCGGAGATCAGGCCGTCCACCAGTATGACCTCGGCGCCGGCCGCCGCGCACTCCCGCCGGGTGATCTCGGGCGCCTCCAGCGGGATCGCGATCGTGGCGCGCAGCCCGGCCCGCGCCGCGTAGGCCGCCCACGCCGCGCCCGCGTTCCCGTTCGTCGGCATCGCGATGTGCTTGACCCCGAGCTCGCGCGCCCTGGAAACGCCGACGGCCGCGCCGCGCGCCTTGAACGAACCGGTCGGCAGCAGCGCCTCGTCCTTGACC
>DASSUA010000307.1:0-2407 GCA_035707525.1 Pseudonocardiaceae bacterium | reverse complement strand
GCTGACCGGCGACGACCCCGACCAGGTGCTGCGCACCGCGCTGCGCCGGACCAAGCAGCTGCTCGAGTGCGGCCAGGTCGTCGCCGTGGACGGGCAGCCCAGCGGGCGCGGCCCGGTGCAGGAGCGGGTCACCTCGTTCGTGGACCACCGGCTGGCGACGGGAGGACGGCCGTGAAGGCGGTGTGCTGGCAGGGGGTCAACCGGCTCGGCGTGGTCGAGGTGCCAGAGCCTGAGCTGCTCAACGACTCAGACGCCATCGTGCGGGTGGCCGCGAGCAGCGTGTGCGGCTCGGACCTGCACCTGATCAACGGCTACCTACCCGCGATGCGGGAGGGCGACGTCCTCGGCCACGAGTTTCTCGGTGAGGTGGTCGAGATCGGGCCGGCGGTGCGCCGGCTGAGCGTCGGCGACCGGGTCGTGGTGGCCTCGGTCATCGGCTGCGGCGGCTGCTGGCACTGCCGCCGGGGCGAATGGTCGCTGTGCGACAACTCCAACCCCACGCCCGTGCTCACCGAGCGGATGTGGGGGCACGCCGGCGCTGGCATCTTCGGCTACTCGCACGCGACCGGAGCGTTCGCCGGCAGCCACGCCGAGTACGTCCGGGTGCCGTTCGCCGACCACGGCGCGTTCCGCGTGCCGCAGGGACTGTCGGACATGCAGGCCGTGTTCGCCTCCGACGCCGTACCCACCGGGTGGATGGCGGCCGACATGTGAGACCTGCGCCCCGGCGTCGTGGTCGCGGTGTGGGGAGCCGGCGGCGTGGGCCAGCTGGCCGCGCGGGCGGCGCAGCTGCTCGGTGCCGGCCGGGTGGTGGTGGTCGACCGGTACGCCGACCGGCTGGGCGTGGCCGAGCGGCGGCTCGGCGTGGAGACCATCAACTACGCGTCGACGGACGTCATGGACGCGCTGCGCGAGATGACCGCGGGGCGCGGGCCGGACGCCTGCATCGAGGCGGTCGGCATGGAGGCTCACGGGGCCCGGCCGGCCTACACCTACGACAAGGTCAAGCACGTGCTCCGGCTGCAGAGCGACCGGCCCACCGCCGTACGCCAGGCCATCCTGGCGTGCCGCAAGGGCGGCACGGTCTCGATCGTCGGGGTCTTCGGCGGAGTGGTGGACAAGTTCCCGTTGGGCGCGGCGATGAACAAGGGGCTCACCCTGCGCATGGGCCAGCAGCACGGCCAGCGCTACATCCCGATGCTGCTGGAGCGCATCGGCGCCGGTGAGATCGACCCGTCCTACCTGGCCACCCATCGGGTCCCGCTGGAGGAGGAGCCGCAGGCCTACCGGATGTTCGAGCGCAAGGAGGACGGCTGCCTGCGGGCGGTGTTCCAGCCAGGCTAGGACGGACATGAGTACGGCACCTGCCGGGCGGCGGCGAGGCAGTTTTTGCACCAAACGAAATTGACTCTTGTGTATAAAGCCTGCTTGGTGCAAAGATTCCACCGGCCGGACATCGGGCTTTTCCAATATCTCGGCCCCGTGGTTCGGTGGTATGGCGTGGCCCATGCCCGGCCGCCGTTCCGACACGTCACCCCCGAACGTGTCTGTCTCCCGGGAGGCTCGTGTGAGATTCGTCCCATCGACCCGCCGCGCCCTGTTAGCCCTTGCCGGCGCCTCACTCGTCGGCACCCTCGTCGCTGCGCCGTCTGCCATCGCCGCGGTGCCCACGCTCGACGGCGCGGGCGCCACCGCGCTGGCCGAGCGGCTCGGTGACCGCGCTGCCGGCACGTACCTCGACCAGAGCACCGGGCGCATGGTCATCAACGTGACCGACGCCGAGGCCGCCAGCACCGTCCGCGCCGCCGGCGCCACCGCCAAGCTGGTCACCCGCAGCGGCGCCCAGCTCGCCGGCATCACCGCCGAGCTTGAGCGCTCGGCCACGATCGTGGGCACGGCATGGGCGGTCGACCCCATGACCAACCAAGTCGTGGTGTCCTACGACACCTCCGTGACCGGAGCCACGCTCGGCCGGCTGACGTCGGTCACCGCGCGCTTCGGTGACGCGGTGCGCCTTGAGGCCCTGCCCGGCGTGCTCAGCCTGAACATCAACGGCGGCCGGGCCATCTACGGCGGGTCGTCCCGCTGCTCGCTCGGGTTCAACGTGCGTAACAGCGCCGGCACGCGGTTCTTCCTCACCGCCGGGCACTGCACCAACATCGCGTCCACGTGGTACGCCGACTCCAGCCACGCCACCGTGCTCGGCAGCCGGACGGGCACCAGCTTCCCCGGCAACGACTACGGCATCGTGCGCTACACCAACACCTCCATCTCCACTCCGGGCAGCGTCTACCTCTGGAACGGCACCTCTCAGGACATCACCGGCTCCCGTAACGCGGTCGTCGGTGAGACCGCCCGGCGCAGCGGCAGCACCACGGGCCTGCGCAGCGGCAGCGTGACCGCGCTG
>DASSUA010000306.1:0-7808 GCA_035707525.1 Pseudonocardiaceae bacterium | reverse complement strand
CACCCGGTGGCCGCAGGGACCGCCGCGCCCGGAGGGCTGATCACCATTGGGTCCCAAATGATTGGCCACTTTCGGTGATCAGGGACGGCTCCGGTCAGCACGGCCGGTGACGGCCCCGGCGGTGACCGGGACCACCGAGCTGCCGCTGTTGGCGTCGTGCCAGGCATCGCGATCGTGAGCGTGTTCGCTGCGGTGGGTGGGGGTTGATGATCACGACGTTTCCTCACAGGGGCGCTCAGCGTTTGCTTTCCTGGTGCACCGGTGGCGAGCGCATATTGGCTGGTCTGGAGCACGAACCACATCCCGATCACGACCGTGGCCTGCAGTTCGACGTCGCGCGGTTGCTGCGGAGGCGCCGCGTGCTCGGCCTGCTCGCCGGGGCGGGGCTGGCGACGATCGCCGGCTGCGCAACCGGCTCCGGCCGCGGCACCTCCGCGACGGGACTGCGGCACCGGGATACCTCAGGAGACCGCCGGGCCGTTCCCGGGCGACGGCTCGAATGGGCCCAACGCGCTCACCCGGAGCGGCGTCGTCCGCAGCGACCTTCGCGCCAGCTTCGGGTCCGCCTCCGGGATTGCCCGGGGGGTGCCGCTCACGATCAACCTCGCGGTTCTCGATGCCGGCAACGGTCTCAGCCGGGAGCGGCCTCACCGCCGCTCTGTCCGTACCCGCCCGGGCGTGACCCGCGCCCGAAACCAACTCAGCCCGAGCTGTCCTTGGCCCACGTCTGCAGCCAGTGCGCGACCTCGGCGACGTCGACCTCACCGCGGTCGACCTTGCGCACGAGGTCGAGCGCGAAGTCGTCTTCGGCGTCGACCCACCAGCCGTTGAGGTCACACATCGCCACGACGGCCAGCCAGCCCAGCCGCCAGTTCCCGGCGACGAGCGGCCGGCTGCGCACGATCGAGTCGAGCAGGGCTGCGGCCTTGAGCCAGAGCGTCGGATAGACCTCGCGGCCGAGCACGACCGCCTTCGGGCGGTGCGCGGCCGCGTCGAGCAGCCCGGCATCGCGGATGACGAGGTCCCCCTCGCACGCCGACGTGGCGATCAGCAGCAGGTCGGCGCTGTCCAGGTAGTACACCAACGACGTCGACCAGCTATCCGGCCGCCTCGGCCGCGCTCATGCGGTCGAGCAGCCGCCGGTAGCGGGGCAGGCCGCGGCCGAGCGACTCGGCCAGCCGCTCGTCCTTGCGGTGCCTGGCCCACCGCTCGGCCACCGCCAACCGGATCACCTCCTGCTTGGAGCGACCCTCGGCGGCGGCCAGCTCATCGAGCCGTCGGTTCTCCTCATCGCTGAGGCGCAACGTCATGGCCATGCAGAATACGGTACCACCGCGGTACCAAGATTCTGAAACGCTGTTGCAATAGAGTCGCCAGCATGCCGAGGCCCAAACTGCACGACGAGGCGTTGCGCACGCGACTGCTCGACCGGGCCGCCGAACTGCTGTCCAGCGAGGGTCCGCAGGCCCTGAGCCTGCGCCGCCTGGCCGCCGACGCCGGCACCTCGACCACCGCGGTCTACTCGCTGTTCGGCGGTAAGCCGGCGCTGCTCGCCGCCGTGTACGACGAGGCGTTCCGGCGATTCGGCGAGCACCTGGCCGCGGTGCACCCGACCGAGGACCCGATGGACGACCTGCGCCGGCTCGGCGAGGCGTACCGGCGAAGCGCCCTGGCCGACCCGCACCTGTACGAGGTGATGTTCGTCAGGCGCCCGGCCGGCTTCGAACCCGACGAGGCCGCCAAGGAGCGCTCGAAGGCGACGTTCGGGCCGCTCGTGGACGCGGTCGCCAGGGCGATCGACGCGGACCAGCTGCCGGCCGGTGACCCGGTGCCGCTGGCGACCGCGTGCTGGGCGACCGCGCACGGGCTCGTCTCGCTCGAGCTCGGCAGCCACCTGCCGCCCGGGGCCGGGCCGCCGGGCGACCTGTTCACCGCGTCCCTGCACGCCCTCACCGCCGGCTGGCAGCCGGCCGGCGGTGCGCTTCAGCTGAACTAGACCGCGCCGAACTGGCGGTCGCCGGCGTCGCCCAGCCCGGGGACGATGAAGCCCGAGTCGTTGAGCCGCTCGTCGACGCTCGCGGTCACCACCCGCACCGGCAACCCGGACTGCTCCAGGTGCCGCACCCCCTCGGGCGCGGCGAGCGCGCAGATCGCCGTCACATCGGTGGCGGCGCGGTCGGTGAGCAGCCGGATCGTGTACTCCATCGAGCCGCCGGTGGCCAGCATCGGGTCGAGCACGAACACCGGCCGGCCGGCGAGCGTCTCCGGTAGCGACTCCATGTACGGCGTCGGCTGCAGGGTCTGCTCGTCGCGGGCCAGGCCGACGAAGCCCATCTGCGCCTCGGGGATCAGCGCGAGCGCCGTGTCCGCCATCCCCAGGCCGGCACGCAGCACCGGGACCAGCAGCGGCGGGTTGGCCAGCCGGTAACCGTTGGCCCGTGCGACCGGCGTCAGCACGCGCTCGGTGACGATCTGGGCGTCGCGCATCGCCTCGTAGATCAGCATGAGGGTCAGCTCGTGCAGCGCCGCCCGGAACGCGGAGTTGTCGGTGCGGGCGTCGCGCATGGTCGTCAACCGCGACTTGGCCAGCGGGTGGTCGATGACGAGCACGTCCATGGCCGCACAGGCTATCGGCCACCGGAACCGCTCACACCCGGTGAAACGTCCACTACCGCGGCGAGAACCTGTCCTACCGGCTCCACGGCGAGCCACCGGGCGAGGCGAACGTGTCAGACTCGGACCCGTGTACGACGTCCTGTACCGGCGGGCCCGTAGCCGGGTTTGTGACCTGGTCGGCTCGATGAGCGAGCAGCAGCTCGCCAAGCCGCTGCCCGCGACGCCGAGCTGGTCCGGCCGGGATCTGGTGGCGCACCTCGTCGGGGTCGCGGCCGACGTGGCCAGCGGCAATATCGCGGGCATGACGACCGAGCCGTGGACCGCGGCGCAGGTCGAGCGCCGCAAGGGCCGTGACCTCGATGACCTGCTCGCCGAGTGGGACGAGGTCGGCCCCAAGGCGGAGTTGGCCGTGGCCGAGCGCAGGGTGACGCTGCCGCCCGTGCACGACGTGACCGTCCACGAGACCGACCTGCGCGAGGCGCACGGCCTGCCGAGGGCGCCGCAGGACAGCGTGCCGCCGCTGCTGAACTCGGTGCTGACGGTGGTCGCCCGCAACAACGCGGACCAGCCGGGCGGGCTGCTGCTGACCAGCGGCGACCAGCAGTGGCGGATCGGCACCGGCGAGCCGCAGGCGTCGGTCGAGCTCGACCCCTACGAGCTGTACCGCGGGCTGTTCTCCAGGCGCTCGCGCCGGCAGCTGCGGGCCTGGCCGTGGCGCGGCGACCCGGGCTCCTACATCGACCTGCTGCCGGTGTTCGGCGGGCGCGACGACGACCAGCCGACGATCTGACGCCGGTCAGGTAGACCGAACAAAGTCGACGATCGCCTTGCCGAGCGCCTCGCCGGCGTCCTCCTGCAGGAAGTGGCCGGCCCCGGCGATCACCGGGTGCTCGATGCCGGCCGCCCCTGGCACGACCTGGCGGAAGACCGGCGCCATCGGGCCGGTGATCGGGTCGCCGTCGCTGAAGGCCACCAGGAACGGCCGGCGCCATTTCGCCAGCTCGCCCCAGGCGGCGCGGTTGGCCCCGGTCTCCGGGTCGTCCGGGGAACGCGGCACGAGCGAGGGCATCGCCCGCACCGCGGCCTTGAACGACTCGTCCGGGAACGGCGCCTCGTAGCCGCGCCTGACCTCGTCGGTCAGCTCGGTGCGGCAGCCGTTCTGCACGAACCTGGCGATGTCCAGAGAATCCGCCCTCGCCACGGCCTCGGCGAAGCGCACCCAGCTCGACGGCATCGGCTGGTCCCCGGTCGGCAGCCCGGTGTTGGCCACGACCACCCTGGCGAACCGGGTGGGGTCGGACGCCACCAGCCGCAGCCCGATCAGCCCGCCCCAGTCCTGGCCGACCAGCGTGATCGCGGAAAGCCCGAGCACGTCGAACACCAGCGAACGCACCCAGGCGACGTGCCTGGCGTAACTGTGGTCGCCGACCTGCGCCGGTTTGTCGGACCGGCCGAAGCCGACCAGGTCGACGGCGACCGCCCGCAGCCCGGCGTCGGTCAGCACCGGGATCACCGTGCGGTACAGGTACGACCAGCTCGGCTCGCCGTGCAGCAGCAGGACGGGCTGGCCGTCGTCCGGGCCGGCGTCGTAGTAGGCCATCCGCAGCTCGCCACCGTCGCCGTCGGGCACCTCGGCATAGTCCGGTTCGAAGTCGAAACCGGCGAGGTCGGCGAATCGCTCATCGGGAGTCCGCAACGCGTGCATGGCGGGCAATCCTGCCATCGGGACCGGCCACAGAAACCGGCGCGATACCGTGACGCCCACCTACTCCACAGCCACGAGGTGCGCCCGTGCCAGACCACCATCGTCCGGTCTTCGTCGACCCGTCCGGTCGGCGCCGACGGGTGATGCGAGCCGTCGCCATCACCGGCGCCGCCCTGACCGTCGGCTACCTGGCGCTAGTGCTGCTCGCCGCATTCGCCGGGCCGGGCTCGCCGGCCGCGCGGCTGCCGCTGTTTCCGGACTCCCCGGCCACCGCCGACCTGGGACCGGCACCCCTGATGCCGGCCGGCATCGCCCCGAACACCGGCGGCGAACCCGCCCCGACCAGCGGGCCGGCATCGGCCACGACCACGGCCGCGCCGGCCAGTCCGGCCCCTACCACGGCCAGCCGGCACGGGCGGCTGCCCAGCAAGCCGAGCGAGCCACCCGGCGGCGGCCGGCCGACCGACCCGCCCGGCAACGGCTGACCCATGGGCCGGCACCGTGACGCCCGGCTCGCCCCTCCACCCCGGTCTCACTGGATCCTGCTGTTCTGCGCGCTGCTGCTGATCGCCGGCGGGCTCGGCGTCGACGCGCTCGTGCTGCGCCAGGTGGGTGCGTCGGCCAAGGCCGGACCGCCACAGGGTGGCGAGGTACCGGCGGAGCTGACCGGCGGCGGGTCACTGGTCGACGCGAGCGACGGCGTCCGCTCGACCAGGGTCCCGGACCGCACCATCGTCCTGAGCTTCGACGACGGGCCCGACCCGACCTGGACACCGCAACTGCTCGACGTGCTGCACCGGCACGAGGTCTCCGCGACGTTCTTCGTCACGGGGGCGAGCGCCGCGCGGCACCCGTCGCTGACCAGGCGCCTGGTCGAGCAGGGGCACGAGGTCGGAAACCACGGCACGACCCACACGGACCTCGGCACCGGTTCGGGCTTTCGGGCCAGGTGGGAGCTGAGCCAGAACCAGGTCGTGCTCGCCGGCACGACCGGCCACACGACCGGCCTGATGCGGCCGCCGTACGCCTCGACTCCGCAGACCGCCAACGGCGCGGTCTGGGCGGCGATCCAGCGCGGCGCCGCCCTCGGCTACGTGACGGCGCTGGCCGACCTGGACACCAAGGACTGGGGGCGCCCCGGCGTCGAGCAGATCGTCGCCGCCGCCACCCCGCCCGACGACCGCGGCGTCATCGTGCTGATGCACGACGGCGGCGGTGACCGGTCGCAGACGGTCGCGGCGGTCGACCAGCTGATCCCGGCCATGCAGGCGCGCGGTTGGCGGTTCGACACGGTCTCCGGCGCGGTCGGGGCCTGGCCGCCGCTGGGGGCCAGCGCCGAGGGCCCGTCCGCCGGCATCGGCACCCGGCTGCTCGGCTGGGCGTCGGTCGCCGCGATCGGCCTGGCCGGGCTGCTCGGCACGGGCCTGGCGGCGCTGCTGATCATCGCGTCCGTTCTCGCGCTGCTGCGGGCCGTGGTCGTGCTGGCGACCGCGGTGATGCACCGGCGGCGGCAGCGCTGGCTGCGCCGCCGCTACGGCGGCCCGGGCCGGATGGACCGCCTGCGGTTGCCGCCGGTGACCGTGATCGTCCCGGCCTACAACGAGGAGGCCGGGATCGAGGCGACGCTGCGCTCGATCCTGGCCAGCCGGCATCGCGACGTCCACGTCATCGTCGTCGACGACGGGTCGACCGACGAGACCGCCGCGATCGTGCACTGGCTGGACCTGCCGGGAGTGCGGCTCATCCGCCAACGCAACGCCGGCAAGGCCGAGGCGCTCAACACCGGCATCAGGCTGGCGCGCACCGAGTTCGTCGTGCTCGTGGACGGCGACACCGTGCTCGAACCGGACACGGTGGCCAAGCTGCTGCTGCCGTTCACCGATCCCCGGGTCGGCGCCGTGTCGGGCAACGCCAAGGTCGGCAACCGGCGCGGCGTGCTCGGCCGCTGGCAGCACATCGAGTACGTGATCGGGTTCAACCTCGACCGCCGGATGTACGACGTGCTGCGCTGCATGCCGACCGTGCCCGGCGCCGTCGGCGCGTTCCGCCGGCGGGCGATCGCCGAGGTCGGCGGCGTGCCCACCGACACCCTCGCCGAGGACACCGACCTGACCATGGCCCTGCTGCGGGACGGCTGGGAGGTCGTGTACGCCGAGGACGCCCACGCCTGGACCGAGGCGCCCGCGAGCCTGCGGCAGCTGTGGATGCAGCGCTACCGGTGGTGCTACGGAACCCTGCAGGCGATGTACAAGCACCGGCACGCGGTGTTCGAACGCGGCGGCGGTGGCCGGCTCGGCCGCCGCGGGCTGCCGTACCTGCTGCTGTTCCAGGTGCTGCTGCCGATGTTCGCACCGGTCGTCGACGTCGCCGCCATCTACGCGCTCGCCCTGCAGCCGCTCGTCGGCCTGGCCGCCTGGCTGGGTTTCCTGCTGCTGCAGCTGGTGCCGGCGCTGGTCGCGTTCCGGTGGGACCGCGAACGCCCCGGTCCGCTGTGGGCGCTGCCGCTGCAGCAGGTCGTCTACCGGCAGCTGATGTACCTGGTGGTCGTCCAGTCGGTCATGACGGCGGTGGCCGGCGCCCGGTTGCCGTGGCACAAGCTGCGCCGAACCGGCGAGGCCGCCGTCGACGCTCAGTACGCTCGCTGACGTGCCACGCATCGAAGCCAAGCAGCTCATCCCCGGCAGGGGCCAACCGGTCGAGAACGGCGTGGTCGTCATCGACCAGGACACGATCGGCTACGCCGGCCCGGCGGCGGGCGCACCGCAGACACCGGACGCCGAAGTGGTCACCGCGGCCACGGTCATGCCGGGGCTGTGGGACTGCCACGGCCACTTCGTCGGCCTGCGGAACATGGACCTGACCCGGATCGCCTTCGACCCGATCGGGCTGCGGGCGGCCAGGTGCGTCGCCGACCTGCGCGCCGCGCTCGACGCCGGCGTCACCACGGTGCGCGAGGTCGGTGGCCTAGGCGTGTACCTGACCGGGGCGGTCGAGGAGGGGGTCGTGCCGGGACCGGCGATCTACGCGGCCGGCGCGATCCTGTCCACCACCGGCGGCCACGGCGACCTGCACTCGCTGCCGCCCGGCTGGGTGCTCGACTTCGGCCACCGCGGCGGCGAGCTGCGGCTGTGCGACGGCCCCGCCGAGTGCGCCAAGGCCGTCCGCGAGCAGCTGCGCCGCAACGCCAAGGTGATCAAGATCTGCGCCTCCGGCGGCGTCATGTCCGAGGTGGACCACCCGATCCACCAGCAGTTCACCGCCGCCGAGCTGGCCGCCATCGTCGAGGTCGCCGGGCTGGCCGAGCGCGTCGTGGCCGCGCACTGCCACGGCAAACCCGGCATGCTCGCCGCCCTCGAGGCCGGCGTGCGCACCATCGAGCACGGCACCTACCTCGACGAGGAGGTGTGCGCGGCGATGCGCGAGACCGGCGCGGTGCTCGTGCCCACCCGCACGATCGTCGAGGAGATCCTGGCCGCCGGGAACGCGC
>DASSUA010000305.1:0-4384 GCA_035707525.1 Pseudonocardiaceae bacterium | reverse complement strand
GGAGACCCACCTGCGCTCGGCCTACCGCAAGCTCGACATCGGCTCCCGCCGGGCACTCGCCGAGGTCCTCGCCGGCCGGCGTCCCGGAGGCTAAAGGGGCTGGCCGCCGGTGACGGCGAGCACCTCCGCGGTGACGTAGCTGGACTCCTGGGAGGCGAAGAACACGTAGGCCGGCGCCAGTTCCGCCGGCTGCGCCGCGCGGCCCATCGGCGTCTGCTCACCGAACGATGCCACCTTCTCCGGCGGCATCGTCGCCGGGATCAGGGGCGTCCAGACCGGTCCCGGGGCGACCGAGTTGACCCGGATCCCCTTGCCGGCCAGTTCGGCGGCCAGGCCCTTGGTGAAGTTCACGATCGCGCCCTTGGTCGCGGCGTAGTCGAGCAGGTTCGAGGACGGCTGGGAGGCCTGGATGGACGAGCTGTTGATGACGCTCGAGCCCTCCGGCATATGCGGCACGGCGGCCTTGCACAGCCAGAACATCGCGTACACGTTCGTCTTGAACACGCTGTCGAACTGTTCGGTCGTGATCTCGCCGATGCCGCCCTGCGACATCTGGTAAGCGGCGTTATTGACCAGGATGTCGATCTGCCCGAACTCCTCGACCGCCCGCGAGACGACGTCCTGGCAGTGCCGCTCATCGCGCAGGTCGCCGGCCACCCGCACGCACCGCCGCCCGGCGTCCTCGACGAGCTTGGCGGTCTCCTGCGCGTCCTGCTCCTCCGCCGGCAGGTAGGTGATCAGCACGTCGGCCCCCTCCCGGGCGAAGGCCAGCGCGACGGCCCGCCCGATGCCCGAGTCGCCGCCGGTGATGACGGCCTTCCTGCCGGTCAGCCGGCCGCTGCCGCGGTAGCTGTCCTCGCCGTGGTCGGGCCGCGGCTGCATGGACTCGTCGGTGCCTGGGTGCGGCTGCTGCTGTTCGCCGAACTCCGGCCGCGGGTACTGGCGCCGCGGGTCCTGCTGCCGCGGGTCCTGCTGCCGCGGGTCCTGCTGCCGCGGGTCCTGCTGCCGCGGGTCCTGCTGCCGCGGGTCCTGCTGCCGCGGGTCCTGCACAGTGTGTTGGTCCTGGCTCATGTCGTGCCCTTCCGTTCCGACACCCGTTCCAGGTGCTGCTTGGCCGCGTCGTAACCGATGTGCAGGCCGTCGGACACCGCAACGGCGCCGAGCGTGCCGGCGACCAGCCTGGTCAGCCGCGGCGCGAACACCAGCCCGACGGCCATCCCGGTCGCCACCCACACGGCCAGGCAGAACGGGCAGTTGACCAGCTCCCCGACGGTGTGCTGGGCGCCCTCGCCGCGCGGTTCCTCGTTGAGCTCGGCCAGGCCGGCCGGTTCCCGGTAGCGGGTGAACGGCGCGCGTAGCGGGCTCATCACCGCCTCCTTGGCGACCAGCCTGGACAGCTTGTGGGTCGCCACGCCGAGCAGCACCACGTCCTGAAGGTCGATCCGCTCCGGCGGCCGGCGTCCGGTCGCCCTTGCCAGCAGCCCGACCGCGGTGACCAGGCCGCTGTAGGCGCCGAGCACGGCTGTGTAGCCATTCAGCGGCAGATCGGCGTTGCCCAGATAACCCCGGCGAACCCGGTTGGCCCGGTTGGCGAGGCGGTGCAAAGCGGCGGCCATGGGTTTCCCTTCGTAGGCGACAAGGAGCGGTTTACCCCCCGGACCGGGGCTCAACCCGGCGGTTTCCGACCCGGCGGCGGCGGGTAACTGCGGTGGCGCAGGATGAACCCGCAGGAGACGAGGAACTTCACCGATGAGCGTGATCGAGGAACAGATCGAGGTCGCGGTGCCGGTGCGCACCGCCTACAACCAGTGGGCCCGGTTCCAGTCCTTCCCGGAGTTCATGCAGGGCGTGCAGCGGGTCGAGCAGAGCGGCGACCTGCTCACGCACTGGGTCACCGAGATCGGCGGGGTGCGGCGCGAGTTCGACGCGCGGATCGAGCACCAGGTGCCGGACGAGCGGATCTCGTGGCGAGTCGTGGACGGCCCCAAGCACGACGGCACCGTGTCGTTCATGGAGCTGGCCGGCGGCCGGACCCAGGTGAGCCTGCGGTTGGAGTACGAGCCGGAGGGTGGGGCTGAACCGGCAAGCTCGCCGTCGAGCACAGCGGACAGGGCGGTGAGCGGACGGGTGCTTGGCGACCTGCGCCGGTTCAAGGAGCTCGTCGAGGAGCAGGGCGAGCCGACCGGGCAGTGGCGCGGCGAGGTGCGGCTCGACGATCCGTCCTGACCCGGTTCACTCCACGGTGAGCAGGTCGTTTTCCCGAACCACCGCCTGCGACAGTGTCTTGTAGCCGTGCTGCTCGAACAGGACGGTCATCCGGTCCTGCTCGGCGCTCATCACTACGCCCGGTCCCCATTCGACGTGCCGGACCCGGGAGTTCAGCGGGATGTCCGGCTCGGCTTCCGGCCCGGCGGTAGGACCGGCGTTTCCGGCCGCCACGCCACGCTCGCGCAGCTCGTCGCACGTGTCGCAGTTGCCGCACCGGTCGAGCAGCTGCTCCCCGAAGTAGCCGAGCAGGTTCTGCCGGCGGCAGCCGTTGGTCTCCGCGTAGCCGCGCATCATCTCCACCTGCGAGGAGATCAGCCGCTGGTGAGCCTCGGCGAGCCGGCCGGCACGGCCGGCCGCGCTGCGCGGCGTCACGTCGCGGTCGACGTAGGCGAGACGGCCGGGTGCCGGCGTCCTGATCACACCGGCCTTCTCCAGCAGGTTGACCGCCCGGGTGCGGCGCGCCGCCGGCAGGTCGAGCCGGTCGCGCAGCTCGAGGGTGGAGAGCGGCCCCCGGTGCTCCCGGACGATGCGCGCCACCAGCCGCAGGTCCTGGGCATTGGACTTGACCGTGGTGAGGAAGCGCTGCAGGGCGAGGTCCTCGGGCCGGTAGCACAGCAGCACCCGCGCCGGCTCACCGTCGCGGCCGGCGCGCCCGATCTCCTGGTAGTAGGCGTCCAGCGAGGCCGGCGCAGAGGCGTGCAGCACGAACCGGACGTCGGGCTTGTCGATGCCCATGCCGAACGCCGAGGTCGCCACGACCAGGTCCAGCTCGCCGGCCATGAACCGGTGCTGGGTTTCCTTGCGCACGGCGGCGCGCAGGCCGGCGTGGTACGCGGCCGCCCGCCGCCCGCGCCCGGCGAGCTCGCCGGCGTAACCAGCCGCGTCCTTGCGCGTCGCGACGTACACCAGCCCCGGCCCGGCCAGCCCGGTTGCCCGGTCGACCACCTCGCGGCGCTTGTCGCCGTCGGACTGGAAGCGGGCAACGGCCAGGTGCAGGTTGGGCCGGTCGAACCCGGCGACGATCTCGGCGGGGTCGCGCAACCCGAGCCGTTCGGTGATCTCGGCCCGGGTCGGCGGCGCCGCGGTGGCGGTCAGGGCGACCACCGTGGGGTGGCCGAGCCGCTGGATCACCGGGCCCATCCGCAGGTAGTCCGGCCGGAAGTCGTGCCCCCACGTCGAGACGCAATGCGCCTCGTCCACGACGAACAACGACGGGCGCGCGCGGGCCAGCGTGTCCACCACGTCCGCCTTGGCCAGTTGCTCCGGCGATACGAACACGTACTCGGCCACGCCGTCGACCACGGCCGCCCACGCGCGCTCGTTCTCGGCCGGTCGCTGGGCGGAGTTGACCGCGACCGCCTGCGGCGCGCCCGCCTCCGCGAGCCCGGCGACCTGGTCCCGCTGCAGGGCGATCAGCGGAGACACCACGACGGTCGGTCCCGGCAGCAGCACCGCCGGCACCTGGTAGATCGCGGACTTGCCGGCGCCCGTCGGCAGCACCGCGAGCACGTCGCGCCCGGCCATCACATGGCCCATCGCCGTCAGCTGCTCGTCGGACAGCTCGGCCCAGCCGAACCTGGTGCGGGCGGCCCAGCGCAACCGGTTGAGGTGGCGCGTACCCGCTGACTTACCTGACACCCGCCGCTGATACCCGGGACTGGCACGCCGAAACCGCATTGATCGCGCATGTCGGCGCGAGCGGTGGGTATACGGCGGCATGACCGAGACCGATCGTGAGGACGTCATCACCCTGCTCGAACGCCAGCACCAGCAGATCCGGGAGCTGTTCACCGAGCTGGAAAGCGCCGTGGGAGACCACCGGCGGGACAAGTTCCGCGAGCTCGTGCGGCTGCTCGCGGTCCACGAGACCGCCGAGGAGGAGGTCGTGCACCCGGCCGCCAGGGACGCCGAGAACGGGGACGCCGTCGTGGACGCGCGGCTCGGCGAGGAGCACCGGGCCAAACAGCTGCTGTCGTCCCTGGACGAGCTGGGGCCCGACGCCGAGGGATTCGACCTGCTGCTGCTGCAACTGCGCGACGACGTGCTCGCGCACGCCGACCACGAGGAGCGCGAGGAGTTCCCGAGGATCCGCGCGGTCTGCAGCCCGGAGCAGCTG
>DASSUA010000304.1:0-2033 GCA_035707525.1 Pseudonocardiaceae bacterium | reverse complement strand
GTGCCGGCGCTGCTGTCGGCCGCGCAGCTGGCCCGGCGGCCGGCGGGGCACCGCGTGGTCGTGGTGGTCACGGTCGCGGTGGCGCTGCTGTCGTTCGCGGTCACCGCCTGGGACACGGCGGCGCAGGCGCGGCGCGAGCGGGCCGACGACGCGGTCGGGGCGGACCGCGTCTACACCGTCACCGCCGCCCACCCGCAGGCGCTCGTGATCGCGGTCAACCGCGCCGACCCGAGCGGGCAGTCCATGGCCGTGGTGCGCAGCTCCGTCCCCTACGGCGACGCTCACGTGGAGCTGGTCGGGGTGCAGGCGCAGCTGCTCCCCGCGGTCGCCCGGTGGCGGGGGCAGGACCTGACCGGGGTCCGGCGGGTGGCCGCCGCGCTGCGGCCCGCGCTGCCCGAGCCGCTGCGGGTACGCGACCGGATCGAGGTCAACGCGGACGCCGGCGAGCTGGGGCCGACGCCGGTGCGCCTGGGAGCCGTCGTCTCCGCCCCCGGCGAGCCGCCGCGGACGGCCTCCCTCGGGCTGCTCGCGCAGGGACCGCGGACATACCGCGCCACGCTGCCCGAGTGCCGCCCCAGCTGCCGGCTGCTGGGCCTCGCGTTCAGCCCGGGGGCCAGCGGCTTGCCCGCGTACCGGGTGACCCTCACCGTCCGCGGGA
Source organism: Pseudonocardiaceae bacterium (assembly GCA_035707525.1). Taxonomy (GTDB): domain Bacteria; phylum Actinomycetota; class Actinomycetes; order Mycobacteriales; family Pseudonocardiaceae; genus DASSUA01. The sequence continues at coordinate 1,375 of DASSUA010000304.1, read as the reverse complement.
TCCGCTCGGGCGGCGTCGACCTCGACGCCCGACTCGACGCCCCGGGCGCCTGGCGCGCCGCGGCAAAGGGCCCGGCGGGCACGGTCGCCATCCAGCCCGGCCCCGCGCTGTCCGTCTCCGTGTCCAGCGCCGCGCAGGGCGAGATGCTCATCGAGTACGGCGACACGCCGGTGACGCTGCCCGCGGTCCTCGCCGGCGCGGTGCCGGCCGACGACCCGGGCGCGGACGAGTTCGACTTCCCCGGCCTCGCCGAGCAGCTCCAGCCGTTCACGGTCGCCGGGTCTGTCTCGCGGTTGCCCCGGGCCGGCACCCACGGCCTGCTGTTCGACCTGGACTACGCGGTCCGGTCGGCCGAGCACACGGCGAGCCTGGCCGACAGCACGCAGCTGCGGTACGAAGTGTGGGCCGGCGCCGGAGCGCCGGCCGACCTGACCGGACGGCTGACCGCCGAGGGCCTGCGGGTGTTGCGCACCGAGTCGGTCGCCGGGGTCCGTGACCAGCTCGGTCGCCGCGCTCCAGCCCTCGGGCTGCGGCTCTACCTGCTCGCCGCCGCGGCGGCCGTGGCGCTGGCGGTCGGCGTGGTGGTGCTGACCGCTTACGTCGGGGCCGACGCACGCCGCTACGAGCTGGCCGCGCTGCGGGTGGCCGGGGTGCGCCGGGCCCTGCTGCGCTGGGGCGTGCTGCGGGAGTACGGCGCGCTGCTGGGGCTGCCGCTGCTGGTCGGTTTCGCCGTCGGGGCGACCGGTGCGGTGCTCATGCTGCCGGGCATCCCGCTGGTCACTGTGGACCGTCCGGCCGGGGACATCGGCTGGCGGCCTGGGCCCGGCGCGCTCCCGGTGGCACTGGCCGTCTGCCTGGCCGGGCTGCTGCTCACCCTGGCGATCGTGCTGCGCATGCTGCGCCGGGCGACCCCGGACCGGCTGCGCGAAGGGGCCTGATGACTCTATCCACAGTGGACTCTGATATCGACACCGGCATCGCGGCCGACCACCGGCTCGGCATCGGCGTCACCTGCCGGGGACTGGTCTACATCTACCGGCTCGAGGGCTATGACGTGGTCGCCCTCGCCGGGGTTGACCTGGATATCGCGCCCGGGGAGGCGGTGGCCTTGGTGGGGCCGTCCGGCTCCGGCAAGTCGACCCTGCTCGCCCTGCTCGCCGGGTTGCTGCGGCCGGCGGCCGGGCTGGTGCACGTCGGCGCGTACGACCTGGCCAAGGCGAGCGACGCGGAGCTGCGCCGGATGCGGGCGAGTGACGTGGGCGTGGTCCTCCAAGGCGCGTCGCGCAACCTGCTGCCGTACCTGTCGGCCGAGCAGAACGTGCGCTTCGCGCAGCGGGCAGTGCCGGCCGAGCGCCGCCGGGAGCTGCCGGCCCCG
>DASSUA010000303.1:0-15647 GCA_035707525.1 Pseudonocardiaceae bacterium | reverse complement strand
CTGCAGCAGCCCGTCCAGCCGCAGCCGCACGTCGATCTCCAGCATGCGCAGCGCGGCCTCCATCCGGCCGCCGCGCAGCGACGGGGGCGCCCAGTGTGGCCTGGTCTGCGCGCTCGCCATGCCGGTCACCCCGCTCGCTGGCCGGTCAGCGCCGCAGGTTGCCGGCGCCGCCGGCCGCGCCGACCCCGCTGGGTGCCCCGGCGGCCGCCGGGTGCGCGCCGGGCACCGGCTGCGGGCGGGCCGACACCTGGGGCAGCGGCACCGTCTGCAGCACCCGGCTGACGATGTGGTCGATCGGCACCCCGTCGGCGAGCGCGTCGTAGGACAGCACCAGCCGGTGTCGCAGCACGTCGGGCGCGACGTCGACGACGTCCTGCGGCAGCACGTAGTCACGGCCACGGACCAGGGCGAGCGCCCGCGCGGCCGCCACGATACCCAGCGAGGCACGCGGTGAGGCGCCGTAGGACACCCAGCCGCCGACCTCGGTCAGGCCGTGCTCGGCCGGCGTCCTGGTCGCGATCACCAGGCGCACCACGTAGTCCACCAGCGAGTGGTGCACGAACACCCGCGACGCCACCCCCTGCAGCCGGACCAGCTCGGCCGGGCTCAGCACCTGGTGGGGCTGCGGGGGCTGCACGCCCATCCGGTAGACGATCTCGCGCTCCTCCTCGACCGTCGGGTAGTCGATGACGATCTTGAACAGGAACCGGTCGCGCTGCGCCTCCGGCAGCGGGTAGACGCCCTCGCTCTCGATCGGGTTCTGGGTGGCCAGCACGAGGAACGGGTCGGGCATCGGGAAGGTCTGGCCGCCGATCGAGACGTGCCGCTCGGCCATCACCTCGAGCATCGCCGACTGCACCTTCGCCGGCGCCCGGTTGATCTCGTCGGCCAGCACGAAGTTGGCCACGACCGGGCCGAGCTCGACGTCGAACTGCTCGCGGCCCTGCCGGTAGATGCGGGTGCCGAGGATGTCGGCCGGCACCAGGTCCGGAGTGAACTGCAGGCGGTGGAACGTGCCGCCGACGACTCTGGAGAACGTCTCGACGGCCAGCGTCTTGGCCACCCCGGGCACGCCCTCGAGCAGCAGATGACCCTTGGCCAGCAGGCCGACCAGCACCCGCTCGACGAGCCGGTCCTGGCCGACGATGATCCGCTTGACCTCGAACACCGTCCGCTCGAGCAGCTGCGCGTCGCGCGCCGGGCTCTCTGGTGAGCCGCCGGCCTGACCGGGTTCGGACAAATCGAAGCTCCCTCAACCGACAGCGAAACTTGCCGCTAGGTAACCGGGTCACCGGTGTGACGGCTGTGAGCTGCGAGATCCGCTGCCGTGTCGATGTCGGCGACCTCGGTGTCGCGGCCGGGCACGCGGATCGCTCGAAGGCCGCCGAGCAGCGCATGCAGCGGCCGGCCGGAGGGGTTCCCGAGCTCGGCCAACCCCCGGCGCAGCGCCGTGCAGCGCCAGACGCCGGCCAGCCACTGCGGCCGGCCGTCCCGGTCGACCAGCAGCGCCCCGTCGGTCCCGCCGTCGCCGTCGACCGCGTCCAGCAGCCGCCCAACGGTGCCGGCGCGCAGCCCCGGCAGGTCGGCCGCGAGCACCGCGACCAGCTCCGGCGGCCCCGGTAGGGCGCCGAGCCCGGCGGTCAGCCCGGCCAGCGGCCCGCCGTGCGGCGGCTCCTCGCGCACCCACCCGACCTCGACGGCCACGGGCCGCGTCTCGCCGACGACCACGATGCTCCCGGCGCCCGCGCACGCCAGCAGGACGGTGTCGAGCATCGTGCGACCGCCGACCACGAGCGCCGGCTTGTCCACCCCACCGAGCCGCCGGGCCCGGCCGCCGGCCAGCACCACCGCACCCCAACCCACGCCCCGAACGCTAGCCCCACCGGCCGCGACCACGCGCCGACAACGGAGGGCGGATTCATGGTCATTGCCGGGTTGGTATCGCCGAGCAGCCGGGGCGGTTCCATCGTGGCCGGGGGGCTGAAGCGATTCTCCGCGCGGTCGCGCGGGGTCGGCGGTGCACCACCGGACAGCGGACCGTCACCGCCCCGCACTCCGAAGGGTTCGGCTGCATTCGAGGGACGGTACCTGTCGGCTGATGGCGGGTGGTTCACGCGGGAGCCGCGGAATCGTCAATCAGACCGGCCCCGCCGGGTTCTGGTGACCGATGGTAGGCACCGGTTTTGCGGCTGGTGCAGGACTTAGGGCCGGGTCGCCGGCCGGCTGCCGTTACCTGCCGTTACCGGCCCCATGCCGGCCCAACTCCATTCATGATCACCCAGAGTAGCCAAGCATCGCTTTGACTGGACGCCACCGAGGGGTGATCGACACTCGGGCGGCGGTCCGTGGCGTGGCCACCCGGCGGGCTGCGCGGGCGTCATGCGCTCCGCTAACCGACGCGTGGTCGTCATTCGCCTCGCTACGAGGATCGAATGACGCCCACGCACCAGCCACTGGCGCGCCGACGATGCGCCAGCGTCCATGATCACCGTTTGGGTGCCACCGACCGCGCTCAGCGCGGCTCACCGCACCCAAACGACGATCATGGACCTCGACGCCCGGCCAACCAGCACCCGGCACTCCCCCACGTCCGCATGATCGCCGAAAGTGTGAGGCCACCATGCACCTTCGCGCCCACACTGCATGGTGACCTCACTTTCGGCGATCTTGACCGCTTGCTGGCCGATCACGTGACCGGCTGTGCCCGTCCGGCCCGGCCGCTTCCGCATTGGTGACCCATTGGTGACCCTCGGTACTCGCGCCGGCACAACGCGGTGATTGCGGGGTCCAAAGAGACTCATGATCACCGTTTCGGTGCCGTGCGCCGCGCTGAGCGCGGTCGGTGGCACCGAAACGACGATCATGACCCGGCGAACCGATCACGAAGGGCGGCAACTTCGTGATCATCGCCGTCGAGCGGTGCCCGTGGCCCCATGAAGTCGCTGAAAGTGACAGGAGGGATAGGGGCGGTGGAAGACGGTCCCTCCGGGGGCGTGCCTGGCGCCGGCAGATGGCTTGGATGACGCCCACGCGCCCGGTCCCGGATCGCATGACACCCGCGCCCGGTGTAGCGAAGCGAATGACGCCCACGCGCCGAGAGTGCGGATCGGTCGACGCCCACGCGCCGGGGAGTTGGCAGCGATGGGTCTGCTGCTGGGTCTACTGCCAAGGGCGCGGTCCCTCCACAAGCGCCCCACCCAGCGGTCAGAAGCCGCAGGCAACCGCCATTTCAGAACAGTCGCGGAAGGATCTCCCCGAGGCGACCGCGCACCACGGCTGCGGCCATGCCGTCGTAGGGCGTGGGCTCCCCGTTGCAGATGACCACGTCTGCGCCCGCCTTGGCGGCCAGACCGACGAGGCCGGCCGCCGGATGTACGGTCAGCGAACTGCCGACCACCAGCATCAGGTCGCAGCCGCCGGCGACCTCGATCGCGCGGCGCAGCACTTCGGGCTCCAGATTCTGGCCGAACGAGATCGTGGCCGACTTCAGGATGCCGCCACACACCAGGCACGGCGGGTCCGGCTCGCCGGCCAGCACGCGGTCCAGTGCCTCCCGCATCGGGCGGCGGTCCGCGCACGACAGGCACGCCGTCTCGGTCAGCGTGCCGTGCAGCTCGATCACGAGCGTCGGGTCCGAGCCGGCGAGCTGGTGCAGCCCGTCGATGTTCTGGGTGACGACCGCCAGTAGCCGCCCCGAGCGTTCCAGCCGCACGACGGCCTCGTGCGCCGCGTTCGGCTGGGCCTGCCAGGCCGGGTGCTCGGCACGCCGGCGCCACGCGTCCCGGCGAAGCTGCGGGTCGCAGCGGTAGGCCTGGAGGCTGAACAGGCGCCGGGCCGCCGGGTCGCGAGTCCAGAGCCCGTTCGGGCCACGAAAGTCCGGGATGCCGGACTCGGTGGAGATCCCGGCGCCGGAAAGCAGGGCGACCTGCCGCGCCGACGCGACGGCCTTGGCCGCGCGCTCGAACGCCGCATCCGTCATCAGCCAAACGTGCCACGGCCGGCGGACCGGCGCGACCGGCGCCTGGCGCTCGACGGATGGTGCAACGATTTACCGGTGACCTCGGTTCGGCGGCCGGCCGCCGGCAGCACCGCCGGTCGGGTCGGGTGGGCAGTCGGCGGCCTGGGGCTCCTCGCACTGGTCGTCGGCACGTTCCTGCCGTGGCTGAGATCCGGCAGCGTGCTACGCAACAGTTACCAGACCGTTGGTATCGCGCGCCGCCTGACGCCACTCGGAGACGGTGTGCAGGGTGTGCTGACGGCTGCCTGGCCGGCGGTGGGTATCGCGGCGGCGCTGTGTGCTGCCCTGTACGTGGTGGGAGCCCGCCGCATCTCGGCGGTGGCCGTGGTTCTACTTTGCGCGATCGTTGGAACCGTTGCCACGCTTGCGATGGTCTCACTTCCCGCCAGCGACTCACCGGTTCGGGTGATCCCGGTGGGCCCGGTGGTGACGCTCGGTGGAGCCGTCCTGGCCTTGGTGGGGGCACTGACTCTGCTCGCCTGGCCGAGGAACAAGGTCGAACGACAGCAGGAGGAGCAGTGACCAACCCGAACGACCCCTGGGCACAGGGGGCGAACCAGGGCGACCCGCGGTGGTCCGACCCGCATGGGCCGACAGCGCACGGGTCGACGCCGTACGGCCAGCAGCCGAACCCGTACCAAGGCGGTCCGCAGCAGAACCCGCACCAGCCCGGCCCGCAGCCGTACCAGCCCGGCCCGCAGCCGTACCAGGGCGGGCAGCAGCCGTACCAGGGCGGGCCGCAGCCGTACCAGGGCGGGCAGTACCCGCACACGCAGCAGTACGAGCAGCCGCACCCGCCAACCCAGCAGTACCCGCCAACACAGCACTACCAGCCAACCCAGCAGTACCAGCCAACCCAGCAGTACCCGCAGCAGGGCGGGTGGGGCGGGCCGCCCTCCGGCGGCGGATGGGGAACGCCCCCGCCCGGGCCGGAAGGCGGATGGGGAACGCCGCCGCCCGACGGCGGCCAGTACGGCTACGCCCAGGCGCCGCCGCCCAACAAGCGCGCCGGGCTGCTGGTCGGGGCGATCGTGGTCGTGGTGCTGCTGGTCGCCGGCGCCGCCACGGCCTTCTTTGCCTTCAGCGGCACCGGTGCCGGCGCGCCGACGCCCAAGGAGGCCGCGGTCGACCTGGTCAACTCGCTCGGCAACAACGACGTCCTGGGCCTGGTGGACGGCCTGGCGCCGGCCGAGGCCGACGTGATCAACGACTACGTCGAGGACGGGCTCGGCGAGCTCAAGCGCCTCGAGGTGGTCAAACCCGAGACGAAGGCCGACGACATCACCGGCATCGGGCTCAAGGCCGAGAACCTGGTGTTCGACGACGCGGCCGAGGAGAAGGTCAACGACCACCTGTCGATCACCAAGCTGATCGACGGCACGGTGACGGTCAGCTCGGACTGGAGCAAGATCCCGCTCACCGACAAGTTCGTCGAGAAGGCCTTCCCGGACGGCAAGCCGTTCACCGCGATCGAGACCAGGACCGTCGACATCAGCGACGAGATCGCCGACGGCGACGGCGAGCCGATCCGGATCGCCACGGTCAAGGTCGACGGCGAGTGGTACCCGAGCCTGTTCTACACGATCGCCGACTACGCCCTGATCGACGCCGGAAAGGCCTGGCCGGCCCAGGGCATCCCGGGACGCGGCGCGGACTCTGCGGAGCAGGCGGTCCGGTCCGCGCTGGAGGCCGCGCTCGACACCGACGTGCGGCGGCTCATCGAGCTGACCGCGCCCGACGAGATGGGCGCGCTGCACGACGTCGGCCCGCTGCTGGTCGAGGCCGCGGAGGGCGAGGGGCCGTCCGGGGCGTCGCTGGTCGACCTGCAGACCACCGTCGAGGACGCCACCGGCGGCAAGCGCGTACGGCTGTCCAGGATCGAGATCGAGGCCGACGGTGAGCGCGTCGCCTTCGAGATCGACGGTGACTGCGTGACGGTCGAGGAGGGCGGCGACAGCGAGCAGCTGTGCGGCGCCGACCTCGCCGAGATGGTCGCCGAGATGGCCGAGCTCGAGGGCTCCGAGCTGACCGACGAGCAGCTCGGAGCGATCGAGCGCGCCGCGATCGGCTACCTGCACTCCGGCGTGGTCGCGGTCGAGGTCGACGGCAAGTGGTTCGTCAGCCCCGCCCGCTCGTTCGGCGACTTCTCCATGGGCTTCCTGCGCGGGCTGCAACCGGGCGACCTGGAGACGCTCATCGCGATGCTCAACGAGTAGCCGTCCGGTCCCGGCGCCCGGGCGCGGCGGCTCGGCGCCGGGACGGCGATGGCTCGCGTCATCGGACGGCTGTTCCGGTCCGGTCGGGGACCTGGCCGGAGTTGAGCGCGTTAACAGGACAGGCGTACTGTTAAGGCGAAGGGGCGCCCGTGCCGACCCTCGCCGGGTGCGGAAGACTCGGGTGCCGAGACGGCGAGCCCGCCAGGCGCGACGGGCCTGCGACAGGAGCGAGACGTGACCTCACCAGCGAGCAAGGACAGCTTCGGGGCCCGCGGCACGCTGAGCGTCGGCGACACCTCGCACGAGGTGTTCCGGCTGTCGGCGGTCGACGGCGCCGACCGGCTGCCGTACAGCCTGAAGATCCTGCTGGAGAACCTGCTGCGCACCGAGGACGGCGTCAACGTCACCGCCGAACACGTGCGAGCGCTCGCCGGCTGGGAGGCCACCGCCGAGCCGGCGACCGAGATCCAGTTCACGCCGGCCCGGGTGATCATGCAGGACTTCACCGGGGTGCCGTGCGTGGTCGACCTCGCCACCATGCGCGAGGCGGTCGCCGCGCTCGGCGGGGACGTCGCCAAGGTCAATCCGCTGGCCCCGGCCGAGCTGGTGATCGACCACTCGGTGATCGCCGACGTGTTCGGCCGCGCGGACGCGTTCGAGCGCAACGTCGACTTCGAGTACGAGCGCAACCGCGAGCGCTACCAGTTCCTGCGCTGGGGCCAGAGCGCCTTCGACGAGTTCAAGGTCGTGCCGCCGGGCACCGGGATCGTGCACCAGGTCAACATCGAGCACCTGGCCAGGGTCGTGATGACCAGGGGCGGCCGGGCCTACCCGGACACGCTCGTCGGCACGGACTCGCACACCACGATGGTCAACGGCCTCGGCGTGCTCGGCTGGGGCGTCGGCGGCATCGAGGCCGAGGCGGCGATGCTCGGCCAGCCGGTCTCGATGCTGATCCCGCGGGTCGTCGGGTTCAAGCTGCACGGCGAGCTGCCGCCGGGCGCCACCGCGACCGACCTGGTGCTGACGATCACCGAGATGCTGCGCCGGCACGGCGTGGTCGGCAAGTTCGTCGAGTTCTACGGCGAGGGCGTCGGCGCGGTGCCGGTCGCGAACCGGGCCACGATCGGCAACATGAGCCCCGAGTTCGGCTCGACGTGCGCGATCTTCCCGATCGACGGCGAGACGACGGCGTACCTGCGGTTCACCGGCCGCTCCGCCGAGCACGTCGAGCTCGTCGAGCGGTACGCCCGGGAGCAGGGCCTCTGGCACGACCCGGCGGTCGAACCGGACTACTCGGAGCGGCTGGAGCTGGACCTGTCGGCGATCGTGCCGTCGATCGCCGGGCCGAAGCGGCCCCAGGACCGCATCGCACTCACCGATGCCAAGGGGGCGTTCCGCGGCTGCCTTGCCGAATACGTCGAGCAGGGCGTCACCGGCAGCGACCGCAAGCCCGAGGACCGCAAGCGCGCAGTGCCGCAGCACGACCGGCCGTACGGGGTCAGCTCCTCGGTCGACGAGAGCGGCGCCGAGACCTTCCCGGCAAGCGACTCGCCGACGTACGGCCACGAGAACGGCGAGGCCGGCAGGCCGCACGTCATCACGGCCGCGGCCGGCAGGCCGGGCCGCCCGAGCCGGCCGACGCAGGTCACCCTCGAAGACGGCACATCGGTCGAGCTCGACCACGGCGCCGTCGTGATCGCCGCGATCACCTCGTGCACGAACACGTCCAACCCTTCGGTCATGCTCGGCGCCGCCCTGCTCGCCCGCAACGCCGTCGACCGCGGCCTGAACCGAAAGCCGTGGGTCAAGACCACGCTCGCGCCGGGCTCCAAGGTCGTCATGGGCTACTACGAGCGATCCGGGCTGCTGCCGTACCTGGAGAAGCTGGGGTTCCACCTGGTCGGCTACGGCTGCACAACGTGTATTGGGAACTCCGGGCCGCTGCCGGAGGAGATCTCGGCCGCGGTCAACGAGCACGACCTCGCGGTCGTCTCGGTGCTGTCCGGCAACCGCAACTTCGAGGGCCGGATCAACCCGGACGTCAAGATGAACTACCTGGCCAGCCCGCCGCTCGTGGTCGCGTACGCGCTCGCCGGCACCATGGACCACGACTTCGAGGCCGACCCGCTCGGCACCGACACCGAAGGCAAGCCGGTGTACCTGCGCGACCTCTGGCCGGCCCCGGAGGAGATCCAGGACGTGATCAACTCGGCGATCTCGGCGGAGATGTTCACCACCGACTACGCCGACGTGTTCGCCGGCGACGACCGCTGGCGCTCGCTGCCGACCCCGACCGGGCTGACCTTCGAGTGGGACGAAAGCTCCACCTACGTGCGCAAGCCGCCGTACTTCTACGACATGCGCCCCGAGCCCGACCCGGTGAGCGACATCGGCGGGGCGCGGGTGCTGGCGCTGCTGGGCGACTCGGTCACCACCGACCACATCTCGCCGGCCGGCTCGATCAAGGCGGACTCCCCCGCCGGCAGGTACCTGACCGAGCACGGCGTGCAGCGCAAAGACTTCAACTCCTACGGCTCCCGTCGCGGCAACCACGAGGTGATGATCCGCGGCACCTTCGCCAACATCCGGCTGCGCAACCTGCTGCTGGACAGAAACGGCACAGTCCAGGGCGGGTTCACCCGCGTGTTTCTGGATGGACACGGCCTGGCCGGCGGCGAACAGACCTCCATCTACGACGCCGCGACGGCGTACGCGAAGGCCGGCGTGCCGCTCGTCGTGCTGGCCGGCAAGGAGTACGGCTCGGGCTCGTCGCGCGACTGGGCCGCCAAGGGCACGTCGCTGCTGGGCGTGCGCGCGGTGATCGCCGAGTCGTTCGAGCGCATCCACCGCTCCAACCTGATCGGCATGGGCGTACTGCCGCTGCAGTTCCCGCGCGGGGAGTCGGCGGGCTCGCTGGGTCTGGACGGCACCGAGACGTTCGAGATCACCGGCATCACGGAACTCAACGAGGGCTCCATCCCGCGGACCGTGCAGGTGCGGGCCAGCCGCGACGGCGGGGAGCGCGTCGAGTTCGACGCGGTCGTGCGCATCGACACCCCAGGCGAGGCCGACTACTACCGCGACGGCGGCATCATGCAGTACGTGCTGCGCAAGATGATCCGCTCCGGCGGCTGACGGTGATCGCCGGGTGGGCAGTGACGGCGGCCCACCCGGCGATCACAGTCCCCGGCGGCTTGGTCAGGGCTGGCAGAAGGACGTGGCGGGGGTGTGCGCCTTGCGCCGCGCGCCCTGCCAGTAGACCCAGCCATTGGCCTGGATGCAGTGGCTGCCCGCGAGCACCCGCACGCCACCGGCGTAGTACGAGTACTGATCGTGATCCGGGCCGCCGTGACCGATCTCGGTGCAGTACTGAGCCGAGGAACTCGTGGCCTCGCACTTGACGATGTACACGTAGGTGTCCCGCGCGACGCCGTACGAGGCTCCGGCGTGCCAGAACTCGGCGCAGTGCCAGTCGTCGTTACGGTAGATCCGCAGCCGGCCGATGACCTCGCCGTCGTAGTGGGCGGGGAAGCTGTCGACCACCGTCCCGTTGCAGGGCTCGAACGGTGGGTTCTGGTGCGAGGCGAACGCCGGCGGCGCCATCATGGTCATCACAAGCGCGCCGACCAGCAGCGTCACCCGTGCGATTCGCACGAACATGCCTGTCTCCAATCCGAGGTGCCTTCGGTCAGGACAAATCGCGATGGTCGACCCGGCCACGACGCCGGTGGCGGTTTCCGGTCAAAATCGGTCACAATTTCGCCCGGCCAACGTGTCGACCATGGGAGCACCCTGACCACCGCACCGACCCCGGACGGCGCCAAGTCGCTCGACGAGCTGGGCGAGCGGTTGCGCGCGCTGCTCGCGTGGTCCGGCCTGTCATACCGGGAGCTGCACCGCCGCGTCGTCCGCAGCCGGCGCGGCCGGGGCACCGCCGAGCTGCCGTCGTACGACACGGTCTACCGCTGCCTGCGGCCCGGGCGCAGCCGGCTCGACGTCGAACTGGTCGTCGACATCGCCCGCGAGCTGCGGCCCGGTGCGGACACCGCGCACCAGTGGCGCCGGGCGCACCAGGTGGTCACCGGCCTCGCCTCCGAGGCGTCCGTGGTCGACGTATGGGCCGGGCTGCCGGACGATCGGCGGTTCACCGGGCGCTCGGCGGTGGTCGCGGCCATGCTCGCCGAGCTCGCCGGTCCCGGGCCGAAGGTCATCGCCGTCGACGGCATGCCTGGGGTGGGTAAGACCACGCTCGCCGCCAGGGTCGCGCTCCTGGCCGGCTACGCCGAGCCGTTCACCGCCGACCTGCGCGGGTTCGACCCGGACCGGCCGCCGGCCGACCCGGCCGCCGTGCTGGACGGCCTGCTGCACCGGCTCGCACCGGCCGGGTCACGGGTGCCGCACACCATCGAGGACAAGACGGGGCGGCTTCGCGACCTGACCGCGCGGCGCCCGGTCCTTCTGCTGCTCGACAACGCGGCGAGCCCGGAACAGGTGCGACCGCTGCTGCCGATGGCGGACGGCACGGTCGTGCTGGTGACCAGCCGGCAGCGGCTCGACCTGCCCGGAATGGCGATCACGCTCGACGTGCTCGACGCCGAGGAGTCCATCGAGCTGCTGCACCGGTCGACGAGCCAGTCGACCAGCCCGTCGACGGGCACCGCCGCGCCGGAGCTTGCTCAGCTTGCCGACCTCGCCGGACACCTGCCGCTGGCCCTCGCCATGATCGCCGGGCGCATCCGGGACCACCCGGACTGGGCGCTCGCCGATCACGTCGAGCGCTTGCGCGAGCGTCGCCGGCTGCTTCGCCTCGACGGCGGCATCGAGCTCGTCCTGCGCACCGCGTACGAGCGGCTCGCCCCGCCGCACCGCGCAATGCTGCGGCGGCTGTCGCTGCCGCGCGGTCTGGACTTCGACGAGTACGCGGGCGCGGCGCTGGCCGGCTGCGACCCGGCGACGGCCCGGGCACTCATGGGCGACCTGCACCGGACGAACCTGCTGCAGCAGCGGCAACCCGGCCGGTACCGGCTGCATGACATCCTGCGCGTTTTCGCCGGGGCCCGGACCATCGACGAGGACTCCGCCCGCGAGCGCCGGGCGGCTCTGACCCGGCTACACGACCTGCTGCTGGCCGCCGCCGCGCAGGCCATGGACGTCATCGCCCCCCACGAGCGCGACCAACGGCCGAGAATCAGGCCGGTCGGCGAGCTGCCCGCCATGGCCGACGCGGAGGCCGCGACCGGTTGGCTCGACGCCGAGCGCGCCAACCTCGTCGCCGCGGCCATCGCGAGCCCACGGCCACGCTTCGCCCCGCTGCTGTCCCAGACCATCGCCCGCTACCTGGCGCTGAACGCCCACGAGCACGACGCCGAGACGCTGCATCTGGCCGCCGCCCGGGTCGCGGAGGGAACCGAGCTGGGCCGGGTGCTGCTCAGCCTCGGCGCCGTCTACTGGCGCCGGGGACACTACGAGCCGGCCTCCGAGCGGTTCCGACAGGCACTGGCGCGCAGCGACGAACCGGCCGTCCAATGCCGCGCGTACATGAACCTCAGCCTGGTGCAGAGCGCGCTCGGCCAGTACGCGGCCGCCCTGCGCGAGCAGCACCTCGCCCTGCGGGCGAGCCAACTCGCCGCCGACCGCACCATCGAGGCGCGCATCCTCAACAACCTCGGTTTCCTCGCCTCGCGCCTCGACCGCCCGGGCGAGGCGCTGTCCTACTTCGGTCAGGCCGTCGAGCTGGCCCGACTCGTCGGCGACCATTCGCTTACGGGGCAGGCCACCGGCAATGCCGGCTACATCCACTACCAGCAGGGAAACTACGAGCAGGCCCTCGCCCACACCCGCGTCCACCTGGACTGCGCGCTCGAGTCGGGGCACCGCGGCGCCGAGGGCGACGCCCGCAGCCAGCTGGGCCTCATCCATGCCGCGCTGGGCGACCGGGCCGCCGCCATCACCGAGCACACCGCGGCGCTGCGGCTGTTCACCGACATCGGCTGGCAGCAGAAGCAGGCCGAGGCCCTCAACGACTTCGGCATCACCCTGGCCAGGCTCGGCGACCACGCGGCCGCGCTGGACCGCCACCGGGCGGCCCTGGCCATCGCCGACGAGCTCGGGGTAAGCCACGAGCGGTCACGAGCCGAGGCCGGCATCGCCGCCGCCGGTAGGGCCGGCACGCCAGCTCCCGCCACCAGCGGCTAGTGCGCCGCCAGCGTTCGACGCCGGCGTCGAACGCTGGCGAGTTCGCGCCGGGGATACCTGACCGCCCGGTCGGACTGGATCGCCGCCGCACTGGCTGGCGCACCGGGGCGACCGACACCGGAACGTAAGCCGTACGTACGGCCTGTTTGTGCCATGCTCGGCGGGTGCCTCGGGTGAGCCAGCAACACCTGGACGCGCGGCGCCGGCAGATCCTCGACGGCGCCCGCCGTTGCTTCGCCGAGCACGGCTACGAGGGCGCCACCGTGCGCCGGCTGGAGGAGGCGACCGGCCTGTCCCGGGGCGCGATCTTCCACCACTTCCGGGACAAGGAGTCACTGTTCGTCGCCCTCGCCGAGGACGACGCGAAACGCATGGCCGAGATCGTCGCCCAGCAAGGGCTCGTGCAGCTCATGCGCGACCTGATCGCCAGCTCCCGGCAGCGGCACTCCGGGCCCGACCGCCACTGGCTCGGCGCCCACCTGGAGGTGTCGCGGCGGCTGCGCACCGACCCCGACTTCCGGCCGCGCTGGGCCGAGCAGTCCCGCGCACTCACCGCCGCCACCGTCGAGCGGCTGCGCCGGCAGCTGGAGGCCGGGAAGCTGCGCACCGATGTGCCGGTCGACGTGCTCGCCGCGTTCCTCGAACTGGCCCTGGAGGGACTGCTGTCCAAGCTCGCGATGGGCCTTCCCCCCGACGACCTCGAACCGGTCCTGGACGTCGTCGAGGCCAGCGTCCGCCGCTGAACCCGTAGCCCACACCATGATCGTCGAAGGGTGCGGCTCCTCGGGGGTGGGTGCTGGGCGGAGTGGGCGGGGGCGATGGAATGGCACCGTGCGGGTTCGGGTCGTCGGGGCGGGCGTGATCGGGTTGAGCTGCGCGATCAGGTTGCGGGAGGCGGGCGTGGATGCCGACGTGGTCGCCGCCGCGACCGGTTCGGGGACCACCTCGGCGGCGGCCGCCGCGCTCTGGTACCCGTACCTGGTCGGGCCCGCCGACCGGGTACGGGACTGGGGCTCGGCCGGGTTCGGCGAGCTCGGCCGGCTGGCCGCCGATCCGGCGACCGGGGTGCGGCTTCGGTCCGGGACCGAGCTGCTGCGCCATGAGCGGCCGGTGCCGCCGTGGGCCGCCGACGTGCCCGGCTTCCGGGCGAGCGCCGCCGTGCCCCCGCCGTACGTGGCGGCCTGGACGTTCACCGCACCCGTCGCCGACACGTCGGTGTACCTGGGGTGGCTCGCGGCTCGGCTCAGCAGGCTCGGCGGCACGATCCGGCGCGCCGAGGTGGCCACGCTGGACGAGGCGGTCCACGGCGTCGACGTCGCGGTGATCGCGACCGGCATCGGAGCCAGGCTGCTACCCGGCGACGCCTCGGTGCGCCCGGTGCACGGGCAGGTGGTGCGGGTGCGGGCGCCGGGCGTGCGGCGGTGGATCCTGGACGAGGGCCATCCCGACGGCATGGTGTACGTGGTGCCCAGGCTCGACGACGTGGTGTGCGGCGGGACCGACACGGAAGGGTTCGGCCCGGCGGAGCCGGATCTCGCGGTCGGCGAGCGGATCCTGCGGCGGTGCGCCGACGTGGTGCCCGAGCTCGCGAGCGCTCGAGTCCTGGGCGCCGCGGTGGGGATCCGGCCGGCGCGCCCGACCGTGCGGGTCGAGCGCATCGGGGACGTCGTCCACTGCTACGGCCACGGCGGTGCGGGCTTCACGCTCAGCTGGGGCTGCGCCGACGACGTCCGCGATCTCGTACTCGAGCGTCCGGCCGGCCGAACAATCCGCTGAGCACCCGGCGGAATTGCCGTCCCGACAATTGGGCGAATTAGCTGGGACGAAAAGGCTACGCCGTTAACCGATCGTGACCAATCGCATACCCACAGGTGGCGTGGCCGCGTCGGCGGACGTTACATTGCCGGAGCCGCACCTCGAACCGAATTGTGTGGCTATCCCTGCGCAGGTTTCGGCCGCGAACCGGCCGGAACCGCAGTCGACTATGAGGTGGTCATGAACCGATCAGTGTCCAGGTCCGCGATAGCGATCACCGCCGGGGCCCTCGCGGTTGCCGCGTTCGCCGGCCCGTCGGCCGCTGCGCCCGGCTCGGCGGTCGTGGCGCGCGACGCCGCGGTCACCGCCGCACAGTCCCAGGCCGTGATCGACTTCTGGACGCCGGAGCGGATGCGCCAGGCGACGCCGATGGACCACATCTCGGTGAGCTCGCCGAGCGCCATCCGTTCGGTGCCCAGCGGCGAGCCGACGGTCATCACCGGCACCACGGCGGCGGGCACCTCTGACGTGTCCCCGCTGGCCTTCCCCAGCGGAGGCGCCGCATGGACCGGCGGCGGCGCGGTGGTCGCCACCACCGGCCGGGTCTTCTTCACCTACCAGGGGCGCACCGCATCGTGCAGCGGTAGCGCGGTGACCAGCGCGAACCGCAGCACGGTCATGACGGCCGGGCACTGCGTCAAGCTCGACGGCGCCTTCCACACAAACTGGGCCTTCGTGCCGGCCTACAACAACGGCAACGCGCCGTACGGCACCTGGACCGCACGCCGGCTGCTCGCCACCCCGCAGTGGGTCGCGATCGAGGACATCAACTACGACGTCGGCGCCGCCGTGGTGAACTCGCTCAACGGTGCGCTGCTGACCGACGTGGTCGGCGGCCAGGGGATCGCGTTCAACCAGGCCCGCGGCCAGGCGATGTACGCCTTCGGCTACCCGGCCGCCGCGCCCTACGACGGCACCCGGCTCATCTACTGCAGCGGCTTGGTGTTCAACGCCTTCCTGAGCAGCGGCATCGGCATGACCTGCAACATGACCGGTGGCTCCAGCGGTGGCCCTTGGTTCCTGAGCTTCAGCGAGGCCGCCGGCACCGGCGTGGTGAACTCGGTGAACAGCTACAAGATCAATTTCTTCCCGACCTGGATGTTCGGGCCGTACTTCGGCACCGACGCGCAGAACGTCTACAACACCGCCCAGTCCTCCTAGATCGTTGACCGGTATTTCGGTGCTGGTGGCGACACGTGAAGTAGGTGCGTGATCTTGTGGATGATCGGCGTTGGGTGCGGCTCTTCCGGGCGGACGCGGTTGTCGTGTTGCTGGACCCATTGATCGCTGTTTCGGTGCCGTGAGCCGCGCTCAGCGCGGTTGACCGCACCAAAACGACGATCATGAACCGTCGACCGGCGCCCGCTGCCCCGACGAGATCACCGAAGGTGACAGTTTCC
>DASSUA010000302.1:0-3491 GCA_035707525.1 Pseudonocardiaceae bacterium | reverse complement strand
CGACCGGCACCAGCTCGCCGACCGGGGCGAACAGGATCGCGCTGTCCAGCGGCAGCGGAGCCGGGTCGAACGAGTCGCCGGCCGAGGCGGCGCCGAGCGACAGCGCCAGTTCACGGGCCGCCGGCGCCCGGGTGAACACATGCACGGTCGCGCCGAGGGCGATCGCCACCTGCGCGGTCAGGTGGGCGCTCGCACCGAAGCCGTAGATGCCAAGCCGGCCACCCTGCGGCAGCTGCGCGAGCCGCCAGGCACGAAAACCGATGATCCCTGCGCACAGCAGCGGGGCCAGCGTCTCGTCGCGGTAGCCCGCCGGCAGCCGGTAGGCATACTCGGCCGGCACGACCACGTATTCCGCGTAGCCGCCATCGGCGTCCCAACCGGTATAGGCGGACTCCGGGCACAGGTTCTCCCGCCCGGCCAGGCAGTACCGGCACCGCCCGCACGTGTGCCGCAACCACGCGATCCCCACCAGATCGCCCTGCCGGAAGTCGCCTCCGGCCCGCACTACCTCCCCGACCACCTCGTGCCCCGGTACCACGCCCGGCTTGTGCACCGGCAGGTCACCCTCGGCCACATGAAGATCGGTCCGGCACACCCCGCACGCCCGCACCCGGACCAGCAGCTCGCCCGGCCCCGGCCGCGGTTGCGGCAGGTCCCGCAAGCTCAGCGGCCCGGACGCCATCGGTCCAGGCCGCGACACCACCCACGCCCGCATGCCCCTCATCCTGCCCGGCCGCCCCGACAGAACCTCGTGCGCACGACGGGCGGCTGGGTGGGGCCGCGCCTGCCGTGATCACTGACGGCCACCAACGAGGGGCAATCGGGCGGGGCGGGCGCCGCCTGTCACGTCATCGGCCAGAGAGCAATCATGATCGCCGAAAGTGTGAGCTCACCATGCACTTCGCCGCCCGCCCTGCATGGTGAGCCCACACTTTCGCTGATCATGAACGATGGCGCGTCGCCGGCTCGCCAGCGGACGGTGCGTGGGCGCCATTCGGTCCTTGTAGCGAAGCGAACGACGCCCACGCACCTTGGGGCGAAGCGAATGACACCCACGCACTGCCCGCCGGGTCGCCGCTGGAGACCGCCGTCGAGCGTGGATCGCCCTTGAGGTCGCACAATGTAGCGATACCTGACTACTTCCGCTGATCATGCCCGAAGGGGCTCACTTGGGGACCCTTAGCTCCACCTGTGGCTCTAACGGTCCCCAAGTGGCCGGGATCTGACGGTCGTTGACTACTTTTAGTGATCGTGCGGCTTTGGGGGGAGCGCGGGTGCCGTTTGGCGCGGTGCCGGTTTCATGATCGTCGTTTGGGCGCCGTGAGCCGCGCTGAGCGCGGTCGGCCGCACCGAAACAGCGATCAAGGCCCAAGTCCGGCCCCAACTACCCGCCCGGGGACCGGGTCGTCGCACGGAGACCGCCTCGCAAGGCCCTTCGCCAAGTCGATCACGAAAATTATCGTCCTTGACGAACCGGTTCACAGGGGGCGACAACCTCGTGATCAACTTCGAAACCGGACAACCCGGCCCAGAGCGCAGGGTGACGGGCCCGTGATCACCAGCAGTGCAGCGAGCTACGGCCACCAGACAGCCTCGATCCCGGAAGACCACGGCCGCCGGCGGTCGATCGGGCGCGACTGTCGGACCCCGTGCCTAGGGTGGCTTTCGTGCCCGACACCCCAGTTTCCACCGCACAGCCTGGCGCCGGCTGGATCCGGCGGCTCGGCGGCGCGTGCTGGCGGCACCCGGTCATCGCGTCGGCGGCACTGACCGGGTCCGTGCTCGGCGTGGGTCTGGAGGCGGTCGGCCCGTTGTTGACGATGCTCGCGGTCGACGACGCGGTCGCAGGTACGACCGACCGGCTCGCCGGGCTCGTGGCGCTGCTGGCCGGGCTCGCCGTGCTGCGCTTCGCGGCCGCGTTCGCCAGGCGCTACCTCGGCGGCCGGCTCGCCCTGGACGTCCAGCATGACCTGCGGCGCGCGGTGTTCGCGAGCGTGCAGCGGCTGGACGGGGCGGCGCAGGACGCGCTGCGCGCCGGCCAGGTCGTCTCCCGGGCCAACACCGACCTGCAGCTGGTGCAGGGCTTGCTGATGATGGTGCCGCTGACCGCGGGCACGGTCGTGCTGGTCGTGGTCGCGGTGGTGGCGATGTTCGTGCTGTCGCCGTTGCTGGCGTGCGTCGCGCTGGTCATCGTGCCGCTCGCGGTGCTCGTCACGGCCAGGGCCAGGCGCACGCTGTTCCCGGCGACGTGGTCGGCGCAGCAGCGGGCCGCCGAGATCGCCGGGCAGGTCGAGGAGTCGGTCACCGGCGTGCGCGTGGTCAAGGGTTTCGGCCAGGAGGCCCGCGAGGTGGGCGCGCTGCGGCAACGGGCCGCGCGGCTGTACGCCGAGCGGATGCGCGCCGCGCGGATGACCGCCCGCACCGCGAGCGTGCTGGCGACATTGCCGGCGCTCGGCCAGGTGGCGGTGCTCGCGCTCGGCGGCTGGCTGGCGCTGAACGGGCGGCTTTCGCTCGGCGAGTTCCTGGCCTTCGCCGCCTACGTGGCGGCCCTGGTCGGGCCGGCCCGGCTGGTCGCCAACCTGGTCGTGCAGTCGCAGCTGGCCAGGGCGGGCGTGGAACGGGTGTACGAGCTGATCGACTCGCAGCCGGCGGTGACCGACGCCCCGGGCGCCCGGGCGCTGCCGGCCGGGCCAGCATCGACCGAGCCGCTGGCGGTCGAGCTCGAGGACGTGCGCTTCGGCTACATCCGGTCCGAGCCGGTGCTGGACGGCGTAACGCTGCGGGTGGCACCGGGCGAGACGGTCGCGCTGGTCGGCGGGCCCGGCTCCGGCAAGTCGACGGTCTCGCTGCTGCTGCCCAGGTTCTACGACGTGCACTCGGGCTCGGTCCGGGTGGGCGGGTTCGACGTGCGCGAGCTGACCCTGGGGTCGTTGCGCGGGGCGATCGGAGTCGTGTTCGAGGAGGCGTTCCTGTTCTCCGACTCGGTGCGCGCCAACATCGGCTACGGCAGGCCGGACGCCTCCGGCGAGCAGATCGTCACCGCCGCCAGGGCCGCCGAGGCGCACGAGTTCATCGAGGCGCTGCCGGACGGCTACGACACGGTGGTCGGTGAGCGCGGGTTGACCCTGTCCGGCGGGCAGCGGCAGCGGATCGCGCTCGCCCGCGCGCTGCTGTCGGACCCTCGCGTGCTGCTGCTCGATGACGCGACGTCGGCGGTCGACCCGGCTACCGAGGCCGCGATCCACGACACCCTGCGCGCGGTGACCCGCCAACGCACCACGATCCTGGTGGCGCACCGGCGCTCCACGCTGGCGCTCGCCGACCGGATCGCGGTTCTCGACCGCGGCCGCGTCGTCGACGTCGGCACGGCGGCCGAGCTGGCGCAGCGCTGCCCGCTGTTCGTCGCGCTGCTCGCGGGGCCGGACGAGAACATCGAGGCACCGGTGCACCCGGACGTACCGCCGGCGCAGGCCCTGTGGCCGGACCCGTCG
>DASSUA010000301.1:0-5278 GCA_035707525.1 Pseudonocardiaceae bacterium | reverse complement strand
GCGCCCACTATTGCTTTGCCGCCGTTCACGCTCGTCGTGCCGTGCGGTCCCGGGAGAACAGAAGCCCGAGGCCCAGCATCACGATGCCCAGCACCAGGTGCAGCCAGTCATCGGCGGAGTTGACCGGGATGAAGTTGGCCGCGCTGTCCTTGTCGATGAGCAGGCCGTACAGCCATAGCACCAGGTAGATGGCGCCGCCACCGATCAGGAAGGCGCGCGCGCCGGCAACCGTCCTGGCCATCGCCAGGCCGGCTATACCGAACAGCAGGTGCACGATGTTGTGCAGCACCGACACCTCGAAGATGCCCAGCAGCATGGCGCCGGACCCCTCGCCGGCGAACGCCATCTCGTCGTAGTTAGTCGTGATTCCAGGAATGAAACCGAGGATGCCGACCGCCAGGAAGACGATACTGACGGCCCGGGCGGCCAGGACCAAGGTATCCCTGGCTGCCCGCGCAGGGCGGGAGCTCTCCACCATGGGTTCCTCCAGAAGTACTTCGGCGCGGAATTGGCGGTACCCCTTCGAGCGGATAGGTCCTACCCGGAGAACGGATATTCTAATCGAGTTTGAGCACGTTTGGGCTGGGCATATCGCGGTGCGATGCGACTGAGACGGGTAGACGTCAACGGCACCGGGCTGAGCCGGCGCCGTCGCGGGCGCGGGTTCAGCTACCACCATCCGGACGGGTCGGTCGTCACCGATCCCGCGACGCTGGATCGCATCCGGGCGCTGGCGATCCCGCCCGCGTGGCGTGACGTGTGGATCTGCCCGCTGGCCACCGGCCACCTCCAGGCCGTCGGCACCGACGACGCGGGTCGGCGCCAGTACCGCTACCACGACCATTGGCGCATCGCGCGCGACAACGAGAAGCACGACCGGGTGCTGCGGCTGGCCCAGCGGCTGCCTGGGCTGCGGCAGACCGTCGCCGAGCAACTGGACGAGCGCGGCCTCGGCCGTGAGCGCGTGCTCGCCGTGGCGCTGCGGATGCTGGACATCGGCGGGTTCCGCACCGGTAGCGCGCAGTACGCGCCGGATGCGGACAGCTACGACAAAGACGGCGACGACAAAGACGGCACGTTCGGGCTGGCCACGCTTCGGCGCGACCACGTCAGCGTGCGCCGGGGCACCATCCACGTGTCCTACACCGGCAAGGGCGGCGTCGAGCAGTCGATGGCCCTGCGCGACGAGCTGCTGAGCCGGGCGGTCGGCTCGCTGCTGCGCCGCCGCGACGACTCGCCCGAGCTGTTCGCGTGGCGCTCGCCGGAGGGCTGGCGGCTGATGCGCGCGGAGGATGTCAACCTGCGGATCAAGGAACTTGCCGGCGACGAGTTCACCGCCAAGGACCTGCGCACCTGGAACGCGACCGTGCTTGCGGCGGTCGCGCTCGCGGCCCGCGCCGATGCCGGCAAGTCACGCACCGGCCGCCGCAAGGCCGTGGTCGCCGCCGTACGTGAGGTCGCGGAGCTGCTCGGCAACACCCCGGCCGTGGCCCGCAAGTCCTACATCGACCCGCGCGTCATCGAATGCTACGAGCGGGGGACGACGATCGAGCGCGCCCTGCGGCGGGTGGGCGACGGTGGCCTCGCCGAGGTCGAGCTCGCCGACGAATCGGCCCGGCTGGCGATCGAACGGTCGGTGGTCCGGATGCTGCGGGGCCTCACCTGAGCTCGGCGCAGTTGTTGCCGAGCAGCCGGCGGGCGACGATGAGCAGCTGGGGTTCCCTCGAAGAATGTCGAGGACCCGGATCCCGGCCGCCCTGCTGCAGCCGCAGGTCGTCAGTACCGCTGAACTGTGGGTTCTCGGTAGTCGTCGGGCTAATCCACCACCTCAACCCCTTGTGCCGCATCAGTCACTTTCAGCGACTTCACACGGCCACCGGCACCGCTCGGTGGCGCTGATCAGAAAGATGATCGCCTGCTTGATCGATTCGCCGCGGTCATGATCACCGTTTCGGTGCCACCAACCGCGCTGAGCGCGGCTCACGGCACCCAAACGGTGATCATGAGCCCCCCGCGGCCCTGCGATCACTGTGATGTGCCGGTTTGGTTACCGATGGTCACCAGGGAGGGAGACGGTTGGCGGGACGGGCGCAGCCGGTCAGGCGGCCTGCCATCGGGGCGCTCGAGATCGCTGATGGTGCGGCACCGGTGCGGCTCTTCTGGAGGGCCTGGCGCCCGTTTGCTGGCTGCCGCTGGTCCACGTACGGGCCCAACCATTCATGATCACCGAAAGTGGTCAGGTATCGCTACATTGTGCGACCTCTAGGACGATCCGCACTCGACAGCAGCCCCCAGCAGCGACCCAGCGGGCAGCGCGTGAGCGTCACTCGCTCCGCCACAAGGTGCGTGGGCGTCATTCGCTCCGCTACAAGGGCCGAATGACGCCCATGCACCGCCCGCTAGTGAGCCGGTGATGCAGCCTCGCCATGATCACCGAAATTGTGAAGCCACCATGCACCCCCGCGCCCGAACCCCCCCTCTCGCTCAACCGGGCGAAGGCCGGCGAAGGTCGCTGAGGGCGGTCCTCCAAGGGAGCCGCACAAGAGCCGCACCCCAACGACGATCATGACTCCCGGTGGGTCGATCAAGGCAGGCCAGAGCTTCGTGATCATCGCCGTCGAGCGGTGCCGCTGGCCCCGGTGAGGTCGCAGCGATTGACAGCTGGGGCACAGAGTCGAGGTGCGCGCGACGGTCACCAGGGAGGCGCACCCATCGTCGTTTCGGTGTTACCAACCGCGCTCAGCGACCCGGCTCGCCTTCCTGGCAGCCGGGAGGGCGGCCGATCAGCGGTTGCGCTGGTCAGCGTCCTACTTGAGCTCGGCTGAGGTCTTGCCGAGCAGCCGGCGGGCCACGATGAGCTGCTGGATCTGCTGGGTCCCCTCGAAGATGTCGAGGATCTTGGCGTCGCGCGCCCACTTTTCCAGCAGCTCGTGCTCGGAGTAGCCGAGCGAGCCGCACAGCTCGACGCAGCGCAGCGTGACCTCGGTGGCCATGCGGCCGGCCTTGGCCTTGGCCATCGAGGCCTCCAACGAGTTCGGCCGGCCGTTGTCGGCCAGCCAGGCTGCCCGCAGGGCAAGCAGGTAGGCGGCCTCCCAGTCGGCCTCCATGGCCAGGTAGGCCGCTGCCGCCGCTGGCTGAGCGTGGGCCGGGCGGTCGTAGTCGATGCCGACACCGGTCCCGCCGAACAGCTCGCGGGTCCGCTCCAGGGCGGCCCTCGCGAGCCCGACGGCCATGCCGGCAACGAGCGGCCTGGTGTTGTCGAAGGTCTGCATCACGCCGGTGAAGCCGCGGTCGGGCTCGATCTCTGGGCTGCCGAGCAGGTTCTGCCTCGGCACCCGGCAGTTCTGCAGCACGATCGTCGCGGTGTCCGAGGCGCGGATGCCCAGCTTGTCCTCGCAGCGCAGCACGGTCAGCCCCGGGGTGCCCCGCTCGACGACGAACGACCTGATCGCGCCCCGGCCGCGGCCGCGGTCCAGCGTCGCCCAGACCACGATCGCGTCGGCCCTGGACCCCGCCGTGACGAAGATCTTCTCGCCGTTGAGCACGTAGTGGTCGCCGTCCAGGGTCGCGGTCGTCCTGATCGCCGCGGAGTCCGAGCCGCAGCCCGGCTCGGTGATCGCCATCGCCGCCCACTTGCCGGCGAACCGCCTCGCCTGCTCCTCGGTGGCGACCGCGGCGATCGCCGAGTTGCCCAGGCCCTGCCGCGGCAGTGTGAGCAGCAGCCCCACGTCGCCCCAACACAGCTCGATCATTCCGAGCAGCGTGGCCAGATTGGCCCCGTTGCGGACCCCGCCGGCGCCGGTGTCGTCGCGGCTCACGGTGGTGGCGCCGTGCCGGCCCCGCCCGGAGGCGCTGACCGCGTCCAGCACGGCGGCGAGCATGTCCAGCTCCTTGGCGTAGCTGTGCTCGGCCAGGTCGTACTTGCGAGAGATCGGCCGCAGCACCGAGGTGGCCACGCCATGGGCCTGCCCGACGAGCCGCCGCAGCCGGTCCGGGATCTCGAGGTTGATCACGCCAGCAGCCCGCCCTCCATCAGGCCCGTCGCGCGCAGGTCGCGGTACCAGCGCTGCACCGGGTGCTCCTTGACGTACCCGTGCCCGCCGAGCAGCTGGACGCCGTCGCTGCCGACGCGCATGGCGCGCTCGGCGCACAACCGCCTGGCCAGCGCGACCTCGCGGCCGAACGGCAGGCCCTGGGCCGCCCGGCTGGCGGCCCGGTAGGTGACCAGCCGCAGCCCGTCGGTCTCGGTCGCCATGTCGGCGACGGTGAACGCGACCGCCTGCCGGTGGCTGATCGGTTCGCCGAACGCCTCCCGCTGGTTGACGTACGGGATCACGTAGTCGAGCACGGCCTGCGCGGTGCCGACCGCGAGGGCGCACCAGGCGAGCCTGGCCAGCCGCACGCATTCGACAAAGGCGCCGGCCGCTCTGCTGTCGGCCGCTCTGCTGTCGGCCGCTCCGTTGCCGGCCGCTCTGCTGCCGGCCGCTCCGTTGCCGGCCGCCCAGTCCGCCGTCCCGAGCAGCGCGCCGGCCGGCAGCTTGACGCCGTCGAGCAGGATCCGGCCCAGGCCGGCGGCGCGCAGCCCCATCGCCGGTTCGGCCTCGACGGTCAGGCCGGCCGGCTCGACGAGCAGCAGCACCGGCCTGCCTTCCAGGTCGGCCGCGACCACGAACAGCTCGGCATCGGCGGCCCTCGGCACGAGCGACTTGACGCCGTCGAGGACGAAGCCGCCGCCGTTTCGGCGGGCGGTCGTGCGCAGCCGGAACGGGTCGAACAGCGGGGTGGGCTCCTGGATCGCCAGGGCCGCGGCCGGCGGCCGGTCACCGACGAACGCGGGCAGGTAGGTCGCCTGCTGCCAGGCATCGCCCCACCGGCTCAGCGCCGTGCCCACCGCCGCCGGGGCCAGGCACGCGAGGGCGAGGCCGGCGTCGCCGTGGCCGAGCCGCTCGATGACCAGCACGCTGGTGATCTCGGAGCGCTCGGTGGCGGCGCCGCCGAGCTGCTCGGGCACGCCTATCGTGACCAGGCCGAGCTCGGCACCGGCGGCGAGCAGCCGCGGCGGCGCGCACGCGTTCGCGTCGGCCTCGGCGGCCGCGGGGCGCAGCCGATCGGCGGCGAACTCGGCCGCCGTCTCGCTGATCAGCCGCTGCTCCTCGGTCGGGGTGAGGTCGAACAGCCCTTGGTCGCCGCTGGGCCGCAGCCGAGCCGGGTCGCCCGCGGCCCTGGCGGCGGGAAACGCCCGGCCGGCCGCCGCCGCCGTGCGGAACCCGGTCCTGGT
>DASSUA010000300.1:0-7805 GCA_035707525.1 Pseudonocardiaceae bacterium | reverse complement strand
CTGATCAAGGTCATCATGGCGATGCGGCACGGGCTGTTGCCGGCGACCCTGCACGTCGACCGGCCGTCGTCTGCGGTGGACTGGTCGGCCGGGGACGTGCGGCTGCTCACCGAGGCCCGGCCGTGGCCGGCCGGCGAGCGGCCCAGGGTGGCCGGGGTGTCCAGCTTCGGCGTCAGCGGCACCAACGCGCACGCGATCGTCGAGGAACCGCCGCCGGCCCCGGCGGGTGCCGCGGAACCGCCGCCGGCCCCCGCGGCGCGGGTCCTGCCGTTCCTGGTCAGCGCGCGCGGCCGGGCGGCGCTGCACGAAGCGGCCGGCCGGCTGGCCGCGCACGTGGCCGGTCACCCGGCAACCGCTCCGGTCGACCTCGCGTTCTCGCTGGCGGCCACCAGGGCACGGCTGGACCACCGCGCGGTCGTGGTCGCGGCCGACCGCGACGAGCTGCGCGCCGGGCTGGAGGCCGTCGCCGCCGGCGCGGACCGGGCCGGGGTGTTCACCGGCGACGCGGGCGGCGGCGGGCGGCTCGCGCTGCTGTTCACCGGGCAGGGCAGCCAGCGCGCCGGCATGGGGGAGCGGCTGCGCCGCGTCTACCCGGTGTTCGCCGACGCCATGGACGAGGCTGCCGCGCATCTGGACCTGCAGCTGCCCGAGCCGCTGTTGGACGTGCTGTTCACCGCCGGCGGAGCCGGCAAGTCCCATACCGCCGGCGACCGCATCCACCAGACCGCCTACGCCCAGGCCGCGCTGTTCGCCGTCCAGGTGGGCCTGTTGCGGCTGCTGGAGTCGTGGGGCGTGCGCCCGGACGTCGTCGCCGGGCACTCGGTCGGCGAGATCGCCGCCGCCCACGCCGCGGGAGTGCTGTCGCTGGCCGACGCGGCCATGATGGTCGGCGCGCGCGGCCGGCTCATGCAGTCGCTGCCGGCCGGCGGTGCCATGGTCGCCATCGCGGCCCCCGAGGCCGACGTCCGCCGCAAGCTCGAAGGTGCGGCCGGTACGAACGCCTCGAGCGGCGCGGTGAGCATCGCCGCCGTCAACGGGCCGGAGTCGGTCGTCATCTCGGGGGCCGAGCCGGCCGTGCTCGCGCTCGCCGCCGAGTTCCGGGCCATCGGCTGCCGCACCAGCCGGCTGCGTACCAGCCACGCCTTCCACTCCGCGCTGATGGACCCCGTCCTGGCGGAGTTCCGCCGGGTCGCCGGGGTGCTCGACTACCACCCGCCGGCGCTGGCCGTGGTCTCCTCGGTCACCGGCCGGCAGGCCGGCGCCGGCGAGCTGTGCTCCGCCGAGCACTGGGTGCGCCAGATCCGCGAGCCGGTGCGCTTCCACGACGCGGTGCGGTCGGTGCACGCGCTCGGCGTCGACACCTGGTGCGAGCTCGGGCCCGACCCGGTGCTGTCGGCGATGGCCGCGCAGAGCCTCACCGCCGAACCGGCCGTCGAGCCCGCGGCCGCGGTGTTCCTGCCCGCGATGCGCGCGGGTCACGACGAGGAGCGCACCGTCGTGGAGGCGGTCGCCGGGATGCTCGCCCGCGGCGCGTCTGTCGATAGTGCCGGCTTCTTCGCCGGCACCGGGGCGTGCGCCGTCGACCTGCCCGGCTACCCGTTCCAGCGCCGGCGGTTCTGGCTGGCCGGCCGGCCAGCCGGCGACGCGGCGGCGCCCGCCGGTCAGGCGCCCGCGGCGCACCCGCTGCTGGGCGCGGTCGTCGCGATGGCGGACGCCGACCGCGTCGTGCTCACCGGCCGGCTCTCGCCAACCGACCCCGATTGGCTCGCCGACCACGCCATCGCCGGCACGCCGGTCGTGCCCGGAACGGCGTTTGTCGAGCTGGCGCTTCGGGCCGGCGCCGAGCTCGGCTGCGACCGGCTCGCCGAGCTGACCCTCTCCGCGCCGCTCGCGCTGACCGGCGGCGCGCCGACCGCGCTGCAGGTCGTCGTCGCCGCGCCCGATCCGGCCGGGCGACGTGGGGTGGAGATCTACGCCAGGGCCGGCGGCGACGAGTGGACCAGGCACGCCAGCGGCGTGCTGGCCAGCGGTCCGCCGCCCGACGGCCCGCAGCTGCGGCACCGGGCATCGTTCGCGCACTGGCCGCCGCCGGATTCGGTCCCGGTCGGCATCGAGGGCCTCTATGACGAGCTCGCCGAGCAGGGCTACGGCTACGGGCCGGCGTTCCAGGGGCTGCGGGCGGTGTGGCGGCGCGGGTCCGACGTGTTCGCGGAGATCGAGCTGCCGGCGCCCGCGGGCGGGTACGGCGTGCACCCGGCGCTGCTGGACGCTGCCCTGCACGCGGCCGACCTGCCGGGCGACGAGCCCGGCGGGCCGGCAAAGGTGCCGTTCGAGTGGTCGGACGTGGTGGTGCACGCCGCCGGGGCGTCCGCGGCCAGGGTGCACATCTCGGTCGAGGGCGGCGGCCATCTCGGCGGCCAGCTCGGTGACCATCTCGCGGTGACGCTCGCCGACGAGGCCGGCGAGCCGATCGTCACCGTCGGCGGGCTGCGCACCAGGGAGGTCTCCGGCGGGCAGCTGCGCGCCGCGGTGGCCGCGCGGGCCGCCGAGTGGTACCGCCTCGGCTGGACCGCGCTGCCGCCAGGGGAGCCGGGCACCGTCGCCGCGATACCGGGCGGCGTGCCGTACCGCTGCCCCGATCCGGCCGGCGACGACGTCCCGGCCAGGGTCCGCGAGGTGACCGGCGACGTGCTGCGCAGGCTGCGCGAGCACCTGGCCGGCGCCGACCGTGCCGGCCGGCTCGTCGTGCTCACCCGGCGCGCGGTCACCATCGACCCCGGCGACGGCGGGCCGGACCTGGCGGCCGCCGCGGCGTGGGGGCTGGTGCGCTCGGCCATGGACGAGCACCCGGACCGGTTCGTGCTCGTCGACGTCGACGACTGGGCGGCGGTGGACCGGCCGCTTCCCGGGCTCGCGGCGGCGGTCGCCGCCGGCGAGTCCCAGTTCGCCGTGCGTGCCGGCAAGGTCCGGGTGCCCCGGCTGGTCCCGGTCCGGCCCGCCGCGGCCGGTCCGCCGGACCCGTGGGACCGCCACGGCACGGTGCTGATCACCGGCGGCACCGGCGGCCTTGGCGCCCAGCTGGCCAGACACCTGGTGACCGCGCACGCCGTCCGGCACCTGCTGCTGCTGAGCCGGCGGGGTCCGGCCGCGCCCGGCGCCGCGGAGCTGGTCGAGGAGCTGACCGGGCTCGGCGCCGAGGTCACGGTCGCCGGCTGCGACGTCGCCGACGGCCCGGCGCTGGACGCCGTGCTCGCCGGCATCCCGGCCGAGCGCCCACTCCGGACGGTCGTGCACACGGCCGGGGTGCTCGACGACGCGATGGTCGACTCGATCACCCCCGAGCAGCTCGACGCCGTGCTGCGCCCGAAGGTGGCCGGCGCCTGGCAGCTGCACGAGGCAACGAGCCACCTGGACCTGGCCGCCTTCGTGCTGTACTCGTCGGCCGCGGGCGTGCTCGACGCCGCCGGCCAGGGCAGCTACGCGGCCGCCAACGCCTTCCTCGACGGCCTGGCCGCCTGGCGCCGCGCCCGCGGCCTGCCGGCGACCTCGCTCGCCTGGGGCCTGTGGGCCGGCGCCGGCATGGCGCAGCGCGTCGACGAGGTGTCGCTGCACCGCAACGCCCGGCTCGGCCTGGTCGCGCTGGCGCCCGCGGAGAACCTCGACCTGCTCGACCGCAGCCTCGCCGCCGGCGAGACCACCGTGCTGCCCCTGCGGTTCGACCTGGCCGCCGTCGCGGCGCGCGACAGCGTGCCGCCCGTGCTGCGCGGCCTGCTGCCGAGAACCCGGCGCGGCGCCGGCCGGACCGACCGGGCGCCCGCCCGGCGTCCCGGCTCGGCCATCGCTGCCAGGCTCGCCGGCCGCACCGGCGCGCAGCGCACCGAGGTGCTGCTGGACCTGGTGCGCACGATCGCCGCGGAGATCCTCGGTCACGGTGACGGCACGGCCGGCGTGGACGGCATCGGCGCCGCCAAGCAGTTCACCGACCTCGGCTTCGACTCGCTGGCCGGCGTGGAGCTGCGCAACCGCCTCGACGCCGCGACCGGGCTGCGGCTGTCCGCGACGCTCGTGTTCGACTACCCGACGCCGCGGGCGCTCGCCGCGCACCTCGACGGCCTGCTCGCAGGCCCGGTCGGCGACCTCGTGCCGGACCCCGGCCCGACCCCGGCCGAGACCGACGAACCCATCGCGATCATCGGCATGGCCTGCCGGTACCCCGGCGGGGTGCGCACCCCAGACGACCTGTGGCGGCTGGTCGAGTCCGGCACCGACGCGATCGCGCCGTTCCCCACCGACCGCGGTTGGGACCCCGACCTCTACGACCCGGAGCCGGGAACTGCGGGCCGCTCGACCGCCAACGAGGGCGGCTTCCTCTACGACGCCGCGGACTTCGACGCCGACTTCTTCGGGATCAGCCCGCGCGAGGCGCAGGCGATGGACCCGCAGCAGCGGCTGCTGCTGGAGACGGCGTGGGAGACCGTCGAGCGCGCCGGCATCGACCCGCTCGCGCTGCACGGGACCGATACCGGCGTGTTCGCCGGCGTGATGTACCACGACTGGGGCCTGCGGTCCGGGCCGCTGCCCGAGGACATCGCCGCCTACCACGGGGCGGGCAGCTCGGCGAGCATCGTCTCCGGCCGGCTCGCCTACGTCCTCGGCCTGCAGGGGCCGGCGATGACCGTGGACACCGCGTGCTCGTCGTCGCTGGTCGCGCTGCACCTGGCCGCCCGGGCGCTGCGGGCGGGCGAATGCTCGCTCGCGCTCGCCGGCGGCGTGACCGTGATGTCGACGCCGGACACGTTCATCGACATGAGCCGCCAGCGCGGGCTCGCTGCGGACGGGCGCTGCAAGTCGTTCGGCGCCGGCGCGGACGGCACCGGCTGGGGCGAGGGCGTCGGCCTGCTGCTGCTGGAGCGGCTTTCCGACGCCCAGCACAACGGCCACCGGGTGCTCGCCGTGATCGCGGGGTCGGCGATCAACTCCGACGGCGCGTCCAACGGCCTGTCCGCCCCGAACGGCCCCGCCCAGCAGGCGGTGATCAACCAGGCGCTCGGCAACGCCGGGTTGACCCCGGCCGAGGTCGACGCCGTCGAGGGCCACGGCACCGGCACCGCGCTCGGCGACCCGATCGAGGCGCAGGCGCTGCTGGCCACCTACGGCCAGCAGCGCACCGGCGGCACCCCGCTGTACCTGGGCTCGATCAAGTCGAACCTCGGGCACACCCAGGCGGCGGCCGGGGTGGCCGGCGTGATCAAGATGGTGCTCGCGATGCGGCACGGGGTGCTGCCGCCGACCCTGCACGCCGCCGAACCGTCGACCGAAATCGACTGGGCCAGCGGCGCCGTCGAGCTGCTCACCACCGGCCGGCCCTGGCCGTCGCACGGCCGCCCGCGCCGGGCCGCGATCTCCTCGTTCGGCATGAGCGGGACCAACGCCCACGTCATCGTCGAGCAGCCCCCGGCGCAGCCGGCGCGGCCATCGCCCGCCGGGTCCCGCGTGCCCTCCGGCGCGGTGCAGATCGCGCTGCCGGTCGTGCTGTCGGGCAAGACCCCGCAGGCGCTCTCGGCGCAGGCCGACCGGCTGCGCGGCTACCTCGGCTCGGTCGACGAGCCCGACCTGGCCGCGATCGCGCGCCAGCTCGTCACCGCGCGGTCCGGCTTCGACCACCGCGCCGTGCTGTTCGCCGCCGATCCGGGCGAGCTGGCCGCGGGGCTCGACGGGCTGGCGGGCGCGGTCGTCGACGCGGTGCGGCCGGGCAAGCTCGCCGTGCTGTTCACCGGGCAGGGGGCGCAGCGCCTCGGCATGGGCCGTGAGCTGCACGCGGCGTTCGACGAGTTCGCCGCCGCGCTCGACGCCGCGGCCGCCGAGCTGGACCGGCACCTGGACCGGCCGCTGCTCGGCGTGGTCTGGGGCGAGGACGGCGCCTTGCTCGACGACACCGGTTACGCGCAGGCGGCCCTGTTCGCCGTCGAGTACGCGCTGTTTCACCTGGTGCGCTCGCTCGGCGTCGAACCGGACTTCGTGGCCGGGCACTCCGTCGGCGAGCTGACCGCGGCGTGCGTCGCCGGCGCCGTCTCGCTCGCCGACGCCGCGACGCTGGTCGCGGCCAGGGGCCGGCTGATGAGCGCGTTGCCGGCCGGCGGCGCGATGCTCGCCGTGGAGGCCACCGAGGACGAGGTCACGGCGCTGCTGACCGGCGGTGTGGGATTTGCCGGCCCCGCCGGCATCGCCGCCGTCAACGGCCCGCGCTCGGTGGTCATCTCGGGCGCGGAGCCGCAGGTCGCCGCCATCGGCGAGCGGTTGGCCGCCGGCGGGCGCCGGACCAGCCGGCTGCGCGTCTCGCACGCGTTCCACTCGCCGCTGATGGAGCCGATGCTCGCCGAGTTCGGCGCGATCGCCAGCGGCCTGACGGTGGCGGCGCCGCGCATCCCGGTCGTCTCGATGCTGACCGGGGCGCAGGTCACGGCCGCGGAGCTGGGTTCCCCCGAGCACTGGATCAACCACGCCCGGCAGGCCGTGCGGTTCGCCGGCGCCGTCGAGCACCTCGCCGCGGCAAGGGTCGGCACATTCCTCGAGCTCGGCCCGGACGCGGCGCTGTCCGTCGCGGGACCGCAGACGGCGCCGCCGCCGGCCGCGTTCGTCCCCGTGCAGCGCCGCGGCCGGCCCGAGGTCGCAGAGCTGCTGCGCGCCCTCGCCCGGCTGCACACCAGGGGCGTCGGCATCGACTGGACGGCGCTGCTGCCGCCCTCCGGCGGCGACCTCGACCTGCCGACGTACGCCTTCCAGCGCAAGCGGTTCTGGCTCGACCCGCGCGGCACCGGCGGCGCGGGCGCCGCGGCGGCGGTCGGGCTGCGGCCGGCCGGGCATCCACTGCTCGGCGCGATGCTGCCGGCGCCGGACTCGGCCGCGGCGGTGTTCACCGGCCGGCTCTCGCGCGACTCGCACCCCTGGATCGCCGACCACGACGTCCTGGGCACCGTCCTGCTGCCCGGAACCGCCTTCGTCGACCTGCTGCTCGCCGTCGGCGCCGAGGTCGGCTGCCCGCGCGTGGCCGAGCTGACCCTGCAGGCGCCGCTGGCGCTGGCCGCGCAAACCGGGATCGCGCTGCAGGTCGTCGTGGACGCGCCGGACCCGACCGGCGCCCGTTCGGTCGCCGTGCACGCGCGCCCCGAGGACGGCGGCGAGTGGACCCGGCACGCGAGCGGCCTGCTCACCGCGCCGCCGGCGGCCCCGTCGTTCGACCTGACCGAGTGGCCGCCGCCCGGCGCCGCGCCGGTGCCGGTCGTTGACGCCTACGCCGCGCTCGCCGTCCGCGGGTTCAACTACGGCCCGGTGTTCCAGGGACTCACCGCCGCGTGGCGGCGCGGCGAGGACGTGTTCGCCGAGGTGGCGCTGCCGCCGCAGGCCGCCGCCGACGCCCGCCGGTTCCGCCTGCACCCCGCGCTGCTCGACGCCGCGATGCACGCCGACCAGGTGTACGAGGACCCCGGGCACACCGGACCGACCCTGCTGCCGTTCACGTGGGCCGGGGTGTCGCTGTTCGCGGCCGGCGCCACCCGGCTGCGGGTGCACCTGGTGCGGCTGCGCGGCGAGGAGGTGTCGGCGATCTACGTCGCGGACGCCCAGGGCAGCCCGGTCGCCTCGGTCGACACGCTGGTCTGCCGCCCGGTGTCGGCCGGGCAGCTGGAGGAGGCGAATTCGGGCAACGCAGGCTCGGGCGGCACAGGCTCGGGCAGCACAGGCTCGGGCGATCCCGGCGCGCTGTACACGGTCGAGTGGACTCCGCTGACGCTGCCCGGCGCGCCGGC